>JACZXW010000022.1 GCA_022571415.1 Pseudomonadota bacterium | reverse complement strand
CGCGGTAATTTTCAGCGTAACTTTTTCACCGCCACCGCCGATCAATAGCGGCAGGTTTTCCTGTTTCGGTTTGGGTACAAGCGGTGCATCCTGGAGCTGGTAAAACTGTCCATCGAAATTGACCGAATCTTCAGAAAACAATGCCCTAATGATCTGACATGCTTCCTCCAGCCTTTGCAAACGTTCTTTGACCGTGTAGAAGGCAATACCATATTTTACGTGTTCGTTTTCCTGCCAGCCGGAACCGAGCCCTAGTACAACCCGTCCATCGGATATATGGTCAACGGTTGCTGCCATCTTTGCCAGCACAGCAGGGTGCCGGTAAGTATTGCCGGTGACCAGTGTCCCCAATCTTATTCTGGGGATGACGGCGGCTAATGCGGCAAGGGTGGTCCATGCTTCTGGCCAGGGCGTGCTTGTGTCCTGCGCATTTGGCATGAAGTGATCGGCTAGCCATATCCCATCCCATCCGGTTTTCTCCACATGCTCAGCGAGCTGTTTCACTGTTTCGTAAGATTGGGCTGGTTGTGGCCAGAAACTAAATCTCATTATTGAAATCCTTAAAGTAAATTTTTCAGGTTAGTTGTTCAAAGGTTCTCTGGCATTGTGCGTTAATTTCCAGATGGAAGACAACCGCAAGTTTTTGCCCGATGCTTATACGTTATGATGATCGCCTTGATGGTCCATATTTTTTTAAGACGTGAGGTTCTGTGATGAATGGTGCAGAAAGCCTGATTCGATCCCTGGTGAATGCGGGGGTGAATATCTGTTTCGCAAATCCTGGAACATCGGAGATGCATTTGGTGCAGGCGATTGATGCAGTTCCGGAAATGCGAGCGGTTCTTTGCCTGTTCGAGGGTGTGTGCACCGGAGCAGCAGATGGTTATGGACGCATGCAGGGAGTGCCAGCAACGACTTTGCTGCATCTTGGACCAGGCCTGGGTAACGGAATTGCGAACCTTCACAATGCCAGGAGGGCAGCGACGCCGATCATTAATTTAATCGGTAATCATGCACTTTACCATGTTAAATATGATGCGCCGCTGACCTCCGATATTGATACGCTGGCGAAAAACGTATCGAGCTGGATTAGGTCAGATTCCACGGCCCGGTCCCTGGCAGCCGATGGTATGGCTGCTTTGCAGGCCGCTAACACACTTAAGCCTGGATCCCTTGGTCAGATTTCTACATTGATCGTTCCTTCAGACGCGTGCTGGGGCGAAGCGGAAGGTCCCGTGGGGACACTTGATGTTCCTGCTTTAGTCGAAGCGGATGACAAGGTAATCACTGATGTGGCAGGGAAAATTGATTCCAACTCCATGATTCTGCTCAACAACGACGGGTTGAGCCTGCCTGCTCGAATAGCGGCCAGCAGAATTCAGGCAGAAACTGGATGTCGAATTGCGCTAACGACCTTTCCCCGTCGTGTCGATGGCGGACCTGGGACGCCCGTGTTTGAAAGACTGCCTTATTTCCCTGAGCATGTAATGGCGACCCTGAAGAATATCAACACTCTGGTGCTGGCTGGAAGCGATGCCCCGGTAAGCTTTTTTGCCTATCCCGATTACCCCTCTGAACTGGTGCCGGATTCCTGTGAAGCGATTGTCCTGGCGGACGGGAATGAAAACGTGACGCTGGCGCTGCAGTCCGTGGCGGAATCAATCAACGCACCAGAATCCGGTTACCCGGTGTTTGACAAAAGGATTCCGGAAGTACCAGCGGGAAAATTATCTGTTGCCACCGCAGCAACGCTCCTTGCCGGTTTGTTACCGGAGAATTCCATCGTCTGTGGTGACTCCGGAGGCGGTGGAGCTTTTTTTGTTCCAGCACAGGAAACAACGCCGCACACCTGGCTGAATTTAACCGGAGGTTCCATCGGCCAGGGTGGTCCGGTTTCAGTTGGCGCTGCCATTGCCCGGCCAGAAAGTCGCGTCCTGGCTTTGTTGGGTGATGGTGCGGCAATGTATACCAACCAGGCTTTCTGGACCCAGGCAAGGGAGGGGCTGGATGTCACCACGGTGATATACAGTAATCATCGATACGGCATTCTGGAAACGGAATATCTGCGCCTTGGTGTGAACGAAATCGGAGATCGTGCAGGCGATCTGTTTGATCTTTCCCGGCCGTTTATTGATTTCGTCTCACTTGCGGGGTCTATGGGGGTTCCCGGTCGGGTTGCAAAGACCTGCGAGGAGTTCAGCGCAGCACTGGAGTTGAGTTTTTCACAACCTGGCCCCTTTGTGATAGAAGCAAGGGTTTGATCTCGTTGAGTTTTTAGTGGTAATGAGTATAGTAGATTGTGACGTTTGAGGGCTCGCTCTTGCTTCGAAATCCCCGGATATCCAGTTGCCTCTACTCCGTTACCAGACCGCTGGTCTGGATATTCCTTCTTGGGTGTCCGCTTTTTTACTTGACCCTGAATTCTGCTGCAGCTGAATTGCGTGAATCGTTGTTAAGCAAGAGTATCGTCACCGTAAACGCGTACAAGGGGAAAAACAAAACCGATTACGGCTCCGGATTTATCGTGCAGTCTGATCGATTCAATGGCTATGTAGTCACAAATTCACGCTTCCTTGAAGGAAGTGATACGACGACCGTCAGTGTTCCCTATTCCGGGGCAGAGTTGGTGGCCCAGGTGCTTCGAAATGAACCGTCTTACGATTTTGCGCTGCTAAAGGTAAATGGCCTAAATCTACCACCGCTTGAATTTAGCCGGAATCTGCCACAGGTGGGTGCAGTCGTTTGGTCCGCCGTCAAATGGTCGGGTGACAACACCTCGGTTGGTCTTGCGCGAGGAATACTGCGCAGTAGCTATCAGATGGCGGCATCTGAAATCGTATTGCTCAGTCATTCGGCGACACTGGGACAAGGCGGTGTCGGGTCTGTCTTACTCAATGAGTGCGGCCATGTTATTGGTTTGAATATGGGCACTGCCGCTGCAGATGCCAGCGCTAGGGCTGTCAATGTGTCATCGTTGCGATCAGTGCTGCAGGCGCAGAATATAAGAATCACGTTTGCCCCCGGAGAATGTATTTCCGAAGTAGCCCAGGCAACAAATAAAGCGGACCTGGCGACGGTGGCGGCCAGAAAAGCACAAGCAGCCGCAACTAAAGCACAAAATCTGGCAACCTTGCTTGAGAAGAAATTGGATCGGTCCAACCAGCGTAGTGAGTCATTATTGAGACAAACTCGTGCGGCAAAGCAAAAGGCTGATTCAGCGTTACTCGCTGCTGAAAACGCACAGAAAAATACGGATGCAAATAAGATCGAGCTGGCAAGAACGACTGCCAGTCTAGAAGCAGAAGCGCTGGCCATGAGGCAGCGATATGAAAAAGGCCAGGCGGATTCAGAGCAGCGATTTAAAGAGGCGCTCGAAGAACAGCAAAGCGAGGCAACTTTCAGGGAATACATGCTGATTGGAACTTCTCTGGTGCTGTTAATCGGCATGGTGATTGTCTTTTTGGTGATGCGCGGACGTCGTAAGTCTACGCCGGAGCAGGTTGTTGAATCCTCTGCGCCCCTGGACCAGGAACCGGTAAAAAGTGATACAGAACATCACTTCGCGGCCTTGACGGAGTTTGTTCTTGATGGCCGGGATGACGAAGGGATCCGTTATCTTCTACGTATATCCGGTGATCAGCTGTTGAACGAGGAGGGCGTGGTCATTGGTCGCAACCCCAAGGATTCACCCTATGTCATTAATCATGCCGACGTATCCAGAATGCATGCCCGAATGCGAGTCATGAAGAATCGTGTCTTTATCGAGGATCTTGGCTCAACCAACGGCACTTCTGTCAATGGTCAATCAATCGAAGAAAAGGGCCTGGTTTCTATTGATAGTGGTGACCAGATCATAATAGGCTCGGTGGTGATGAATCTTCGCGTTTTGTCAGCTTAAAAAACACCCAGGCTGAGTCCCGCAAATTGTTAAATAGTTAGCTTGTCTGCTAAAATCCAGGGTCAGGTTAGCATCCCGGTGATGTTTGATAGAGTCGATCAGTGGGGAAGCCGGATCAAGTTGAGTTGAGGTGCTCTTATTAAGATAAGAGATAGGAGTGGGCAAAGACCTACTCCAACTACTAGTAAGTTAACGCAAGTTACATTCAATTCTTTTGCCAAACGATCATGCTACAGGGGCCGTGAAAACACTGACCACAAGGTTGTGTCATTCCGTTTACGCCGACCATGAAGAGGACGTCAATTGGATAAGAGGGTAGATAATACGATGTCTGTTGTTGAAGACCTGTCCGATCTGGATTTGCGGGCTAAGGCGGTATCTGGTGTGGCTATTCGTTTTACTGGTGATTCGGGTGACGGTATGCAGCTTACCGGAAGCAGCTTTACCGAGGCGACGGCTATATACGGGAATGACCTGGCGACGTTCCCCGATTTCCCTGCAGAGATTCGCGCTCCTGCAGGTTCGACATTTGGCGTATCGGCATTCCAGATCTATTTCGGTTCTGAAGATGTAACCACAGCAGGCGATCAGGTAGATGTTCTGGTGGCGATGAATCCGGCAGCATTGATCACCAATGTGAAAGACCTGGCAGTAGGCGGTTTGATTATCGTTGACAGTGATGCATTTACGTCCAGGAACCTGACGCGGGCCGGATACAAATCAAATCCCCTTGAAGACGGTTCACTCGATGCTTACAGGTTGTTGGCGATCGATATTACAAAACAAGTCGTTGAAGTCGTAAAGCCCCACGGTCTGTCTCATAAATTTGCTGTACGTTGTAAAAATATGTGGACGCTGGGCTTGACCATGTGGCTGTTCGATAGAAGCCGCGATGCAGCGATCAATGGATTGCGGGCCAAGTTTGCCAGCAAACCAGAGATTGCCGAGGCTAATGTGGACGCATTGAATGCGGGACATACCTATGGTGAAACTGCTGAGTTACCCACCGGTATAGAAGTGTACAAGATCCCGCCTGCTGATGTTACGCCGGGCCTCTACAGGAACACGACCGGTACGGAGGCGATGGCGTATGGGTTAATCGCGGGCGGTCAATTGGCTGAATTGCCGATCGTGTTTGCTTCTTATCCCATCACTCCCGCTTCGGGTCTGTTACATACCCTGTCCAACCAGAAACAATTTGATGTCATCACATTCCAGGCGGAAGATGAAATAGCAGCTGTGTGTACGGCGATAGGCGCGTCTTTCGCGGGTTCACTGGGAGTGACCTCAAGTTCAGGTCCCGGAATTTCACTAAAAGGCGAAGCAATTTCACTGGCCTGCGCCACCGAGTTACCCCTGATTGTCATTAACACCCAGCGCGGAGGCCCGTCCACAGGATTACCGACAAAAACAGAACAATCGGATTTGAACCAGGCGCTGTTTGGTCGTCATGCCGACACAACGCTACCGGTGATTTCTGCCTCGACCTCATCGGATTGCTTTGATGTTGCCATTGAAGCAGTCAGGATCGCCACGCAATTCAGGACCCCGGTACTGATCTTGAGTGACGGATATCTCGCCAATGCGTCGCAACCCTGGCGCATACCTGACTTCAATGATATTGAACCCTTCGCGGTCAAGTTTGAGGTAGAAGCAGCGGGATTTTCACCGGCTAACCGGGATCCGGAAACCCTGGCCCGGGTCTGGGCGAAACCGGGAACGAAAGGTCTTGAGCACCGAATCGGCGGTATCGAGAGGGATTTTGAAACGGGTGACATATCCTATGATTCGGATAATCACCAGAAGATGACGGACATTCGCAAGGCAAAAATTGATGGCATTGCAAAGTACATTCCTGCGCAGGATGTCGTCATAGGCAACGATAGCGGTAAGCTTGCAGTAGTAGGGTGGGGTTCGACTCATGGCGCGATTTACCAGGGCGTAAAACGATGCCGGGCAGAAGGGCTGGATGTGTCTCATATCCATGTGCGCTACCTCTGGCCTTTGCCGCTGAATTTGGGAGAATTGCTGTCCAGATTTGATTCTCTGCTGGTACCGGAAATGAACACTGGTCAGTTTGTCGAAGTGATTCGTTCCCGATTTCTCATCGACGCACAGAGACTCAACAAAGTTTCGGGACAGCCGTTCAAGATCCGGGAAATTGAAGAGGCAATCAAAGCCCAACTGGAGTCACATAAATGAATGCGCCTGAACAGAAATTAACGCTCAAGGACTTCGCGTCCGACCAGGAGGTCCGCTGGTGCCCAGGATGCGGAGATTACGCGATACTAAAAACGATCCAGAAACTGCTGCCGGAATTGGATACAGCCAAAGAGAATACGGTTTTTATTTCTGGTATTGGTTGTTCTTCCCGCTTCCCTTATTACATGAACACCTATGGCTTCCATACGATCCATGGGCGTGCGCCGTCAGTTGCAACCGGGGTCAAACTGGCCAATCCTGAATTGGATGTCTGGGTCATTACCGGTGATGGTGACGGCCTCAGTATTGGCGGTAATCACATGCTGCATGTGCTTCGCCGGAATGTAGATTTGCAGATATTGCTGTTTAACAACGAAATTTATGGACTGACAAAAGGGCAGTATTCCCCGACTTCAAGAATTGGCACCCGGTCGCCATCGACTCCCGACGGCTCAGTTGATATGCCTCTTCGGCCTTGTACCTTCGCTATTGGTGCTGGTGCCAGGTTTGTTGCCAGATCAATTGATACAGAAGCAAAACATTTATCGCCGGTGCTGAAGCGAGCGCATGAGCATGTTGGTGCATCCTTCGTTGAGATCTATCAGAATTGTCCTGTTTATAACGATGGTATTTTTGACTACATAAAGGACAAGAAAACCGCAGCCGAGACCAGATTGGTGCTGGAACACGGCAAACCCCTGACCTTTGGCAAGGACGATGAAATGGGTATTCGTCTGAATGCGCGAGAGTTGAAATTAGAAATTGTTAATATGGATCGTGATGGTGTGTCTATAGATGACCTCCTGGTGCATGACGAGACTAACAAGGTTCTGGCGCAAATGCTGGCTGAGCTCAAGTCACCAGAATTTCCGGAACCCATTGGCATTCTTTACTGTAATCCCGCCAATGCTTATCACACGGATTTCTATGATCAGCGAGACGCGGTTCGCAAAAAGAAGGGTCCTGGTGATCTCAATGCATTGCTGCGAAGCGGTCACACCTGGACGGTTAGTTAATAAAACGCAATTACTTGCCCCTTGGCCGGGCACAAGCGAAGACGGCTGAATCTCGATGGAATTCTGACTGGCACTAGCTGATTGGTTCACCCAGAGCACTAGCTCGATCCAGCCTGGAGTTTTCATCCGCTTCAATGTTCATTGCACCTATTATCAGCATTATCAACGCAACGACATATGCAGCAATAGCCCACAACATCCCGCTGGTCAGTGCCTCTGCGCTGCTGGACCCACTCGCTGCCAGGCCATCACTAACTTGACCGATGGTGTAGGGACCAAGCGCCAGGCCGATGAAAGTAATCATCATGATGTAATAGGCAGATGCAATGGCTCTCATTCGTGGCATCACCAGGTCGTTGATGGTTGAAGCTGCAGGACCGATCCACATGGGTGACGTCAGAGCGAAAAGGAAGTTGAAACTGTAGGCGACTATCAGGTTGTCTGCGAGGATTAGTCCGAGGGCTGAAGGTATCGACAGCAGGACCGAGGCTATACCGACATACAGTTTTGCCTTGATGTTTCTATCGCGCATTTTGTCTGCAATCACGCCACCAATGGTCACACCTGCCCAGCCACCGACTGCTGCGGACAGTCCTAATACGGTTCCGGTTTCTGAAGCACTGACGCCATGGACTCGCTGAAAGAAGGAAGGCCCCCAAAATCCCAGACCGTAAGTGACGAAAGCAATGCTCGGAAAGCCGATGGCAGTACACATAAATGATTTGCACTTGAATATCATGGCGAAGGTAGCTGGATCTCGCAGCGCCAACGATTGGGCCCAGGAAAATGCCGCAAAAACGCCGATGCCAAGCGCGACCCATTGCGCCGCTGTGTCAGTCAGCAGATACAGGAAGTAAGATAGGGTGGCGATGACAAGTGCCGCACTGAGATTGATGATAATGCCTTTAAAGCCCGCGCCGAGGGAGATCAGCTTGATCAGGTGAAAAGGAGGCAGAATGGCACTCAGCTCGTTCCAGGCTTCACGGAATGGATGCGGGTGAAGGGGTGTAACCAGGCCTTCACTCTGCCCCCGTATGGGTTCTTTCAGCGTCCATACCCAGGCAGCCATGAGCAATCCTGGTAGTCCGACCATAAAAAAGGCCACATGCCAGCCTTTCAATTGCATGGGGGCGAAGCTGGTGTCCGGATACATGGCTGACCATCCATCCAGGATTACGCCGCCTAAAAATATTCCGATACCCGCGCCAATGTATACACCGCTGGAATAAACAGCCAGTGCCGTGGCCCTGTATTTGGGTGAAAAATAATCTGACAGCATGGAAAATGCCGCCGGCGTGGCGCTGGCTTCACCGATACCAACACCGATACGGTAAACGGCGAGCATTCCAAAACCACGGGCCGTACCAGACAGCGCCGTCATGACACTCCAGAACATCAGGCCAATGGAGATGAGGCTTTTCCTTACCCAGGTATCTGCAAGTCTGCCCAGGGGAATCCCGAATACCGCGTAAAAAACCGCGAAAGCTGTGCCGTAAAGAAATCCAATATCTGCATCCGAAATACCGATGTCTGCCTTAATCTCTTCCGCCAGGATGGAGAGAATCTGGCGGTCGATGAAGTTAAAAATGTAAACGATAACGAGTACGAAAAGAACATATTTGGCGTATTTCCCGCCGACTTCGGGCGTAGGGTTTTCCCCTTGTTTAGTCGAGTCGCTCATGATCCCCTCAGTAGGAATGTTGGATGTTATTATTTTTAATATAACTTGTAAGATCACTGTAATGGAAAGCTGGATAGAGTGCTAGCAAGTTGTTTGCTGGTACACAGAAGGTGAAGCTGGTACCTTTAGGCTTTACGGAGGATTGATGACGGATTTTCAGGCTTTTGAGAACACAGGGACTATTCCGGTGCAGAAACGGCATCAGTTTGATGTTGGCGCGCTGCGAAATTACATGCGGGAAAACGTCAAGGGGTTTTCCGGTGAACTGGTAGTTGAAGAATTTGCCGGAGGACAATCCAATCCTACTTATCTATTGACGACAGGTGGTGAGCAGTATGTCCTGCGCCGCAAACCGCCTGGAAACCTGCTGAAGTCCGCGCATGCAGTTGATCGTGAATATCGTGTGCTGACTGCTTTGCAGTCTACCGATGTACCTACGGCTAAGACTTATTCCTTGTGCACGGATGACTCGGTCATCGGTACCTGGTTTTATATTATGGAGTATCTTGATGGCAGGGTAATCTGGGATAGTACGGCAGGACCCTATGCAAAAGAGGAGAGGCATGATATTTGGGATGCAGCAAACGATGCTATCGCCAGGCTGCATAATGTGGATTTTGAAGCAGTAGGCCTGTCGGATTTTGGCAAACACTCGGACTACATTGCCCGTCAAATTTCCCGCTGGTCAGGCCAGTACGAGTATACGAAAACCGAATCGAATCCCTATATGGACAATCTTATTGAATATCTGCCTAAAAATATTCCCATCGAGGATTCCTGCTCGATCGTCCATGGCGACCCTCAGATTGCCAACATGATGATGCACAAGCAACGAAATGAAGTCATCGGTATCCTCGACTGGGAGCTGAGCACGCTTGGGAGTCCGCTTTCAGACTTTGCCTACCTTTGCCGACCCTACCGGGATGCGCTGCGGGGTGCTGAATTGGCCTCCCTGGGCATCCCCAGTGAAGAAGAATATGTGGAAGCCTATTGCCGGCGGACTTCCCGCGATGGCATTGATAACTGGGATTACTATCTGGCTTTCAACATGTTCAAGATGGCTGCAATCCTCCAGGGTATCGCAAAGCGTGTTCTCGATGGCACGGCTGCAAGTGATCATGCACGAGCAGCCGGAGCCGGCGCACCGATGATGGCCAGGTTGGCCTGGGCGCAAATAGACAAGTCAGTTGTTATTGATGATGAATAAGGCGCTGCAAACCAGATTGGATGGTTCCACAGGAAACAGTTAACTTCTCTACCAGACTAGAATCCTGCGATATCCGGGTCCAGTTGTACGCCAAAGGAGTTGAGGGCCATAGAGACCAGATTATACTGTCCACAAGTGAAGACCAGGTCCATCATCTGCTGATCCGAATAGCTTTTTGTAAGACCGTTCCATGTCTCATCAGTGATAAAGGCATTCTTGTGCAGCTCGTCAGCCGCTTTGATGAGTAAGCTTTCGTGTTCGGTCCATACGGAAGCTGCAGCACCTTCTTTGATGCAGGCGATATGTTCATCTGACAGTCCCGCGTTTTTACCGATGATGACGTGTTGTCCCCATTCGTATTCCGCCTGGCAAAGCCAACCAATCCTAAGTATAAGAATCTCGCGGTCCCTGGCGTTAAGAGTCGATTTAAACAGCACATGATTCGCAAATACCATCCAGCGTTTCGCTAGCTTCTCGTGATTGGCGAGGGTACGAAAGATGTTGGCAACATTGCCGCGGATTTTCTGCTGTCCCAGGGCTTCTTTTTTTGCGTCGTTCCAATCGTTTTCATGGATTGGCTTGATTCGCGGTTTATCCAGTCTCATTCCAGTTTTCCTGATGTTGAAAATGAGTGCCCACTATAAGAAAAATACCTCTCTGGTGCTATGATGCGGCGTCGATTCCAGAAGAGGTATTCATGCACGATATCATTTTGCACCATTATCCGGAGTCACCTTTTTCAGAAAAGATCCGTTTGCTCTTGGCTTACAAAAGCCAATCCTACCAGGCTGTCACCATTCCCATTATCATGCCGAAACCCGATTTGATGCCCCTGACCGGGGGCTATCGAAAAACGCCGGTGATGCAAATCGGCGCAGACATCTATTGCGATACGGCCATTATCTGCAAGGTTATTGACCGGCTGTGTCCCGATGACACGATCTATCCCGCTGGTTCACAGGCGGTGATGACTGCCGCTGCAAATTGGACGGACACGTTTTTCTTCAGGGTATGCGTCGCAGTGGCATTCCAGCCGCGGGCACTTGAGAATCACGCGCTCTTTCAGGATAAGGAAGCCGCGGCAGCATTTATGGCAGACCGGGCGAAACTCACTGCAGGTTCGACGCAGCTCACCATGGACCTTGAAACGGCAATTCCGTATTTCCAGGGTCATCTCAAGCGGTTGGATAACCAGCTGGAAACTTCAGAGTTTCTGCTTGGCGCCAAGCCGACGATTCTTGATTTCTCGACTTATCATTGCTGCTGGTTTATTCACAACAATGAAGCTATTCGAGATGCTTTCTCACCCTTTAAACGGGTGCTGGCATGGTTCGAACGAATGAGTTGCTTTGGACCGGGCGACCTCACAGAGTTGAAAGGGGCTGCTGCGCTGGAAATCGCCAGGAACGCCAGCCCCTCATCAATGAGCAAATCAGCTACAACAGAGCTCGATCAGATGCAGGTTGGGGATGAAATCGAGGTGATGCCGATCGATTACGGTTTTCAACCCGTTAGAGGCAAGCTGCAACTCTCCTCGTTGGAGGAACTGATCGTTCGGCGCGAAGACGAGCAGGTTGGTGAAGTCGCCGTGCACTTCCCAAGACTCGGATTTAAGATGACTTCCCTAGGCTGAATCTGGATCAGGCCCAACGCTATCGGATCTCGCTGCCAGTATTTTGTCCAGGCTCCAGATTCCGCCTCCGGCACAGGCGATATATAGATACACAAAGCAGAACATGATGGCCAGATCGCCGCGGTTCAATATTGGAAACAAGTCGTTGGTGGCATGAGCCATGAAGTAAGCTGCAGCCATGAGACCGGAACATAGAAAAGCGGCGTATCGCGTGAACAATCCCAGCATGATAAGGATCCCACCAACGAGTTCTATGGGCCCGGCGATATAGATGATGAATTCTGGTATCCCTTCAGGCGCACTACTGGGGAAGCCGAGTAACTTCTGCGACCCGTGAAACAGGAAAAGAAACCCCGATACAATCCGCAGCAGCGCATAAGTGTAGTCTGTATAACGATCCAAAAATCCAAGCATGGTATTAGTCTCCAGGGTTATCAGGATTCGATGGGAGGAAGGATCTGTTCAACCATCCTAACCCAGTAGGTTGCGCCAAGGGACAAAATTTCATCATTAAAATCATAGCCGGGATTATGCACCATGCACGAGCCCTCACCATCGCCGTTACCAATCCAGATATAGCTTCCCGGTTTTTCCATTAGCATAAACGCGAAATCCTCTGATCCCATGGCTGGTTTCGGCTGCCGGTTAACCTTGTCGGCACCCACTATGTCACTCGCGACTTGTGCGGCAATCTGGGCTTCGGCTTCGGAGTTAATGGTAGGCGGATATCGACGCTCATAATGAAATTCGCAGGTGGCACCATAGGCGCTACAGATCTCTGTCGCCATGTGCCGCATTTGTTTTTCCAGTCTCTCCTGGATCTTTGGTGAGAAACAGCGCGTGCAGCCGCTGATTTCCACATCGTTAGGGATTACGTTATAGGCATCTCCGGCGTGGAACTGGGTCACGCTCAGTACAACTGGATCCTGGGGGTCCGTAAAGCGGCTGATAATGGATTGGTAAGCCTCTACTATTTTCGTCGCGATTACGATGGGATCAATAGTGAACTGAGGCATGGCAGCGTGACCGCCACGGCCGATGATTTTGACCCTGAAGATGTCAAAAGCTGCCATCATAGGTCCGGGTTTAATGGCGAATGTACCCACTGGCATGCCGGGAATATTGTGCATGCCGAAAATTGATTCAACCGGATACTTATCAAACAGACCCGCTTCGACCATGGCTTTGCCACCACCTTCGTTTTCTTCTGCCGGTTGGAATATGAAGTGGACAGTCCCCTCAAAGTCATCGTTTTCTGCAAGGTGCCTGGCAGCGCCGAGGAGCATGCAGGTATGTCCGTCATGGCCACATGCATGCATAAGCCCGTCCTGTTGGGATCTGTGGTCGAAATCGTTGGCCTCAAGAATAGGTAAAGCATCTAGGTCGGCGCGTAAGCCGATGGCCCTGTTACCCCGGCCTTTTTTTAGTGTACCGACCACACCAGTCCCGGCAATACCTGTTTCGACTTCGATACCAAAGCTTTCCAGTTTTTCTGCCACGATTTTGGCTGTTCTATGCTCATCGAATGCGATTTCAGGATGGGCGTGGATATCCCGACGCCAGTGGGTCATTTCATTTTTGTATAGTTCGATCGCGGGGATGATCTTCATTTTTTTGTTGTCCTGAAATTTAGCCCTAAATCTGTAAACCAGACTTACGGGAAAGCCCTGTAGTAAACGACCCGGCAAGGAAGCTTAACAGAAACGGGCAATTCCTAATTTCGTCTTAACGCCTCGAAATGTTTGCCTCGATTAGCCGAACTTCCTGCAAAACTGAATTCACATGGTTGTCGGTGGAGTTCATTTGTTGCAGTGACTCGTGTAATTTGTATATGTACTCGATATTAGAGCCGCTCGGACCATGCGCCGAGGCGATCTGTTTGGCGATATCAGAGTAGGGCGCCTCGCCAAGATAGTTAGGATTTTCAGGCGTTGCGTGGTAGGTAATTCCTGAGGTGAATCTGGCCTCGCTAAAAAAGATATCAATCACGAGTCGCTCATAACCTCCCTTTTCTCGATGATCCAGACTCGCAAGCACTTCGTCCTGGTAGTCCTGGCTTACCCGATAGGCTCGTCCCTGACATACGTCGCCAGGCTGACTGACCAGGGTTACCACCCTGCCAGGCTTGCCAGGTATGCCCCGATGATCAGTCGAACCTTGCCAGAAACGGCGAGACCAATTTTTGATGTAAGCTGGCTGTTGTTCAATATAGGGGAAATCCACTCGCCAGATGATAGAACCGTAGCCGAACACCCAGAGATCATCGTTCATTGATCTGATCATCGATCTTGTGATTGTGCTGTCGAATATACTCAATCACCTCCAGGATGCCGTCCTCATCGTGATTGCCACACACAAATTTAGTGTGCCTGTGCAGTGCTTCGTTGCCATTACCCATGGTAATACCATGACCCACTGCCTTGAGCATGGGCAGGTCATTGAGCTGGTCGCCAACGGCACAGATATTTTCTACGCCGAGGTTAAACAGTGAGGCGAGCTGGCTTAGTCCGTACCACTTGTTGATGTCTGCAAGTGTGACTTCACAGTAGCTATATTCGGAATCCGGTTGAGGAACGACAATGGTGTGATAGATTTCGGGGAAAGACTGGTGGATTTTTTCACAGAATGTTTTCAACTGGTGTTCTTTGGCGAAGGTGCCGGAAACCAGAAACTCTGGAGTCCGGCCTAACAGGTCACCCTTGTCACTCCAGAGCCTGTTGTCCTCAAAGTATTTCCGAATGGCGCCAGTCCATGGGACAGCGTCATCTATGACGAAATCAGGTCCGCCGCGATCATGGGCATCTCGCTGTGCGAACAGGGCTAGTTCTGTATCTCGCGCAATGTTAACGATCTCATTGAGTTGAGATATGGAATAAGTGGTTTCGTGATGAGTTTCAGCGTTCGGCGTTTTCACCAGCGCCCCACCATTGCAGACCGCATAAACATCGAAGCCGAGATTGTCAATAACGAACCTCGTTGTGCGATAACGCCTGCCGGTTGCGATGACCACCTCCACGCCAGTTTCGTGCAGGTTTTTTAGCCCTGCACGGGTAGCAGGTAACACCTGGTGGTTGTCAACGGCAAGTGTGCCGTCAAGATCAAGGACCAGCATTTTGATCGGTGGCATGAGTTAGCTCAGGTTGCAAATGTCAGGAGCCTCTGACCAGTATCGAACGTTTATCAGAGACACCAGGGTGAGTTTAACAAGTTGCAATGATTGAAATGCGCTTATTTGCACTGGTACAATCAACAATCCATTAAGGAGCTAATACATGTCCAGATTCAGACATCGACTAGGCTAGTTCCTTTGTAAGTGTTGGTTGAATTTATTAAATTACAGCATAGGAACTAGCTAGTATGAAGACACTAAGGCATTACTTTATCAGTGATGATTTAAACGATCTGGAATTGCTCGAAGAGCAATTGGAGTCTGCTGGTATTGAAAGTCCGCAGATCCACGTTCTCAGCGAGGATGGTGTCGGCGTTGCCAACCACATCCACCTGCATGCCGTGCAGTCTCTGTTTACCCGGGATGTTGTGCATTCTGCCGAGGTAGGAGCACTGGTCGGTATGGCCGGGGTCATACTGGTGCTCGGTGGCGCGTTCTTGCTCGACTTACCGGACGAAATAATTGGCTGGGTACCCTATGTCTTCCTGTCCATTGTTATTTTTGGATTTTGTACATGGGAAGGTGGATTGATTGGCATCCAACGGCCGAATTACCATTTCAAGAAATTTGAAGAAGCCCTTAATGACGGTAAGCATGTGTTTATCGTCGACCTGGATCCGGATCAGGAAGTTGAATTAGCCCAGCTGCTTAAACACCACCCTAATCTGAAAGACATGGGAACAGAAGTGGGCACCCCACACTTTGTTTTCGCATTGTTGCACTGGTTGTATGCGTTCATAGATCGAAATCTGTATAGCCGGGAACAACTCAAACAAAAATAATATTAAGGATAGGCTCAATGATAGTAGTGAAGACTTTTCTTCGTCTTTTGGTATGCGTTGGTTTTTTCACAACTGCTAGCGCCCAGGAAGCGGGTTACGCGATATGTGTGACCTGTCACGGTGCGGACGGCGCGGGTAATGTCGCCCTTAATTCTCCGGCAATTGCGGGACAGGAGTCCTGGTACCTGGAGACTCAGCTTAAGAATTTCAAAACGGGTATCCGTGGAACACACAAAGCTGATATGTACGGCATGCAGATGCGCCCCATGGCCATGACACTTGCAGACGACGCGGCCGTCACTCGCGTATCTGCCTATATCAGTTCCATGGAACCTGCGTTGGTAACCAACACGGTTGAGGGGAATATCGGCACAGGTAAAGCACTCTATGCTGTGTGCGCAGCATGCCATGGGCAGGATGCAAAGGGCTTAAAGGCAATGAATTCGCCGGACCTCACCACCCAGCAGGACTGGTATCTGGTGCGTCAGTTACAGAACTTCAAATCAGGAGTGAGGGGTTCTGACCCGAAAGATATATTTGGCCAGCAGATGAGACCCATGGCGATGATTCTGGCAAATGACCAGGCGATTAATGATGTGGCTGCCTACATCAATTCGTTACGCTAGTCGCTCCTTTCATTTCAGGTGGCAAAAAACACTGAGCGTGTAAAATTGACGTAATCCGATTCGAGCGTCATCAGGGCGATTAAAACAAGTATCGCGCCAGGTGGCGTCAGGATCGCACAGGCGAGTGCCAGTCTTTCCCACGCCATGTGCATAAAGATACCAACGATGAATCCAGCTTTTAGAAACATGAAGAGAAGGATCAGGCCCCATCTCAAATAGCTTTCGAATCCGAGAACATCGACCATGTAAGACAAGGTGCTTAATACAAATAGCAGGAACCAGATCTTTAGGTAGATACCGATCGGGTGCTGTTGACCTTCTTCTGTCGCTTCCATAGAAATTCCTTACCAGAGATAAAATAATGCGAAAATAAAGACCCATACTAGATCCACAAAGTGCCAGTAGAGACCGGCAATCTCGACCGATACGTAGCTGCCTGATTTCTCGAAATCTCCCCGCCATACCTTAAAGGCGACGGTAAGCAGATAAATGACACCGATGGATACGTGGGCGCCATGAAAACCGGTAATCATGAAGAAACAGGCACCAAATTGCGGGGCGCCCATTGGATTGCTCCAGGGCCTGACACCCTCTGCGATAAGTTTACTCCACTCAAATACCTGCATGCTGACAAAGGTTGCGCCAAATGCAGCGGTCGCCAACATCAGGAGAGCAGTTGTCTTACGGTCTTTGCGGTAACCAAAGTTGACCGCCATGGCCATCGTCCCGCTGCTGCTGATCAGGATAAATGTCATGATCGCAATCAGGATAAGGGGCATGTGCTGACCGAATATCGTCAGCGCGAATACTTCGCTGGGGTCTGGCCAGGGGACCGTAGTGGCAGACCGTACACTCATGTAACTTGTGACAAAACAGCTGAAAATAAACGTATCACTCAGCAGGAAAATCCACATCATGGCCTTGCCCCAGTGAACCTGGAACGTTTGTTTGTCTGCGGACCAGTCGTCAACTATTCCCGGTAGGCCTTGCGCAAGCACAGCGTCAGTCATTATTAATTCCCGTTAGGTGGACAACAGTAAAGCAAATAAAACAATCCAAACCACCAGCAGGTAATGCCAGTAGTTTCTGCATAACTCAACACTCAGTTGGATCTGCTCGAGTTCCGCACCAGCCAGGACACGGATGCTGGTCTTTGACCACACCCAGAGCCCACCGAGCAAATGCAGTCCGTGCAGACCGGTAAACAGGTAGAAGAATGCACTGGCTGGATTTGAACGCAAGCCATAGCCCGCTTCGTTTAACTGCTGCCAGGCTATCAACTGACCGAGGATAAATCCGCCAGTGAACAACCCTGTCGCCAGTAATGTAATCTTGACTGTTTTTACATTCAGATCCTCAGCTGCGCGAGAACACCAATGAATCGACAGGCTGCCCATAATTAACAGCAGTGTGTTAAACCAGAGCAGCCCTGGTTCATCAACAGGACGCCAGTCATTCAATTCCATACGCATGAAGTAGGCACTGATAAACAATGAAAATACACTGGTAACGACGGCAAGAAAAACGATCAGGCCTGTTCTGGCGGCAGGGGGGGTACGGCCGATATCTTCACGCGTATCGGTATCGGTTCCCGTCACCAACCAGGGTTTTTCGAGAACACGTTGACGTAACAGCCACCAATAGGAGATACCTACTGAGACGAAGATAAAGATGATGATGGTGATCATGGCTATCTTGCGGCTATCTCCGCATCGGTTGGTGGATCAGTCTGCGGTGTAAAGTCTTTGTCCGCTCCCGGAGCGCTATATTCATATGCCCATCGGTAGACCTGTGGTAATTCCGGACCCCAGTTACCGTGGATCGGAGGTGTCTGGGGTGTGAACCACTCAAGTGAGGTGGCATTCCAGGGATTGGGATCTGCTTTGGGACCCCTAAACGTACTCCAGAACATGTTGATGAAGAAGAGAATTTGAGTAACGGCGACAAATATTGCGGCTACGGTTATTCCTGAATTCAGCGTCATCGCCGATTCCGGAATGAAATCGATGCCTTCGAAGGCGTAATATCTGCGGGGGACACCCAGGAAACCCAGATAATGCATGGGTAGGTAGATCGAATAGGTGCCGAGAAACGTCAACCAGAAATGGAATTTCCCGAGGGTGTCGTTGAACATCCTGCCGGTGACCTTAGGGAACCAGTGATAGATGGCGCCAAAAATCACCAGTATGGGTGATACACCCATCACCATATGAAAATGCGCGACCACAAAGTAGGTATCCGAAAGGGGCAGGTCAACAACAACATTCCCCAGGAAAATCCCTGTCAAACCGCCATGAATAAAAGTAAATATGAAACCAATGGCAAATAACATGGGCACTGTCAGGTGGATGTCTCCCTGCCACAGTGTTAGTACCCAGTTGTAGACTTTTATGGCCGTTGGCACGGCGATGATCAGCGTGGTTGTTGCAAAAAAGAATCCAAAGTATGGGTTCATGCCACTGACATACATATGATGCGCCCAGACGACGAAGCTAAGACCGCCAATACCGACTATAGCCCACACCATCATGCGATAACCGAAGATGTTTTTCCGCGCGTGGACACTGAGCAGGTCGGACACGATGCCAAATGCTGGCAAGGCAACAATGTAGACTTCAGGATGGCCGAAAAACCAGAACAGATGCTGAAACAGGATTGGACTTCCACCTCCTGTTTCACTGAGTTCGCCCATAGAAACGATGGCGGGCATAAAAAAGCTGGTGCCAAGTAGACGATCAAACAGCATCATAATGGCGCTGACCAGTAGAGCCGGAAAAGCGAGCAGACCCAGAATTGTTGCGGTGAATATGCCCCAAACTGTCAGTGGCATTCGCATCATCGTCATGCCTCGGGTTCGCGCTTGAAGGACAGTTGTCACATAGTTCAAACCACCCATTGTAAAAGCAACAATAAACACGGCCAGGGAGACCAGCATCAGGATGATTCCCCATGAGGCGCCTGGCGTCCCAAACAAAATTGCCTGAGGGGGATAGAGTGTCCATCCTGCACCGGTGGGTCCACCGGGAACAAAAAAACTTGCCATCAAAATAATGACCGACACCAGATACACCCAGACGCTCAGCATATTCATGTAAGGAAACACCATATCCCTGGCGCCGATCATCAAGGGAATGAGGTAGTTGCCAAAACCGCCCAGGAAAAGTGCGGTCAGCAGATAAATCACCATGATCATCCCGTGCATGGTGACGAATTGCATGTATTCACTTGGATCAATGATGGAAAGGGTGTCGGGGAACCCGAGTTGCAGGCGCATCCCTAAAGACAGGATCAATGCGACTACACCTACCGCCACCGCGATTAAGCTGTACTGGATGGCGATGACCTTATGGTCCTGGCTCCAGATATATTTTGTGATGAAACTCTTCGGATGAGATAGGACTTGTCCCCTATCCGCAAGCGCGACGTATGCCATCAGGGACCCCCTTACAGACTTGCATCTGCTATCTGGTTTGTTAATGGTTCTATTGATAATGTGTTGATATAGGCGAGGACGTCGTTGACGTCTTTTTCGTTTCGCAGCATCCGGGACATACTGACCATCTGTTGCCCGAACAGGTCGTGAGGATGCTTGCCCCTGATGCCCTGCCTGAAGTTATGCAGTTGTCGCTTCAGGTACCAGTCCTCCTGCCCGCTCAATCGAGGTGAATTGAGTGCATAATTGCCCTGGCCATTTAATCCATGGCAGGTGCCACAAGTGACGTATAGCTTCCTGCCACGGTCGATATCACCTGTTACCGAGTAGTCAACCGGGTGTTCAGGGAGCGTTTTGATATAGGCGCTGACGTTACGTATTGCTGCGTCGTCAGCCAGCACGGCCACCATTGGCGCCATTTGCTTGCCATAGACATCATCCTCATGGGCGCCGCGAATGCCCTGTTTGAAATAGCTTATCTGGCGATGGATATACCAGTCTGCTTGTCCACTCAGCTTCGGTGAATTGAGCGCGACATTGCCTTCACCATTTGCCCCATGACATGCTGCACATACCGCATAAAGTGATTGGCCGGCGACAGGATCCCCGGGAGCGATCTGTTGTGATTCTGCGAAGGTCATCTGACTGTCCCGCCAGGCTTCGAAGTCTTCCTGGTCATCGACGACTACCCGACCCCGCATGGTGAAATGAGCAAGACCGCAGAGTTCTTCACATAATATTTCGTAAGTGCCCACTCTGGTCGGTGTAAACCACAGGTAGGAAACCAAACCGGGTACCAGATCCATTTTCACCCGAAATTGAGCCACGGCAAAATCGTGCAGGACATCTTTTGATCGAAGCAAAACCTTTACGGGTTTATCAATGGGAATGTGAACGATATTACTGGTAATAATCAGGTCATCCTGACCGTTAGGGTCGTTCGGATTCACACCTAACGGATTGTCGATATTGACGAATGTGGGATCGGAGGTACCAAGCTTGTCGTCTTTTCCAGGAAGGCGGAAGGTCCAGCGCCACTGCTCCCCAACAGCCTCGAATTCCCAGGCTTCCTCCGGTACATTGACGAATTCGTTCCAGACGTATAATCCCGGCGCGAGCATTGCTGCAACTCCGATAGCCGTAAGCACGGTTAACCAGACTTCAAGTTTCATGTTTTCCGGCTCATATTTAGCCGGTTGACTATTGTCGCCCCGGTTTCGATAGCGGATGATCGCATAAGCCATGAATAAGTTGATTGCAATGAAGACTGCGCCGGTCACCCAAAAAGTGATGGAGATAGTGTCGTCGATAGCTCCCCAGTTGGAAGCCAGAGGTGTAAACCACCAGGGGCTGAGGAAGTGAAACGCGACTGAACCGACTACCAAAAGTATCAACACAATGGCTACGAGCATACTTCATTCCTTCAGTACGTCAGATTGAATAACTGGTGAATAGTAGCCCTAATTATTATTATTAATAGTGACGGGCTGAGTTACGAAGGTTAAATTACCCTCTGACCCCCTTCAAAGTCAATATCAAAATAACGAAATATTGCATCAGGGCAGGCGAGCCCTTCCCTCTGGGAGATTTCGAATCCTGGAAGGTGATGAGCAAAATTATTTGGGATTGTTCTCCCCGGCACCCTGCACTGGAAATTTATTTTCCAAAAGGACATGTCCAGCAATCGCTTGGGCAGGCTT
The DNA here is from genome assembly GCA_022571415.1 of Pseudomonadota bacterium. Classification (GTDB taxonomy): domain Bacteria; phylum Pseudomonadota; class Gammaproteobacteria; order Pseudomonadales; family Azotimanducaceae. The sequence continues at coordinate 10,235 of JACZXW010000022.1, read as the reverse complement.
GGTGAGGGTGATGATCAATGTGCAAGTCGTCGTCGAAACGGCCTGGTGAATACACATGAATCGTACTTGTGCCTCATGATCGCTCTCTAATGTGGAATGAACACAGGCAGTTTCCACTGCACCAGGACCCGGCAGAAGAATGGCATCAAGCTACTTTATAATAAGGCGATAACACATTGAAATATCTCAAAATTATAGAAGATTTTTCTCAGACGACGGCATTGAAACTACTCAATACAATTGCCCGCTCCGCGCATTACGAATTGCAGGAGCAAAGTTATGGCGAAAATCCTCGTCAACGATATGACAGTTATCTGCACAAAATCGATCATCGAAATCGTCCAAAAATTATCTTTTTATATGGAGGTAACTGGCGTAGCGGTGCTCGCGGGGATTATCGATTCGTGGCGGACACGTTTTGTACACTTGGCTTTGATGTATTTGTCCCGGACTACCGGTTATATCCGGAAGTCCGGTTTGAACAGATCCTTGATGATGCCCGTATTGCTGTTAATGACATCATGGCAGATAACCCTGATGCCCCGATTTTTCTGGTGGGGCATTCTTCCGGTGCGCAAATTGGCGCTTTGCTCACATTGAATACCAGTTTGCTGCAGTCGACAAAAAGAATTAATGGGTTTATCGGACTGGCAGGGCCGTATGATTTTTTCCCCTATACAGAGGACGGCCACTGGGAGCTGTTTGCACCTGCAGAAAAATACCCGGAATCCCAGCCGGTAAATTTTGTTCACCGGGATGCGCCGCCTCTTTACCTGTTACACGGCAAAGAAGACAAGCGAGTACGCCGGGGACACTCAAAAAGTCTGATGGAAAAACAGCAAGCGGTGGGCGGACGGGCCACCAGGGAAGTATACGACGGCATGGGCCACATCGATATTATCCTGTCATTGTCAAGGATTTACCGAGGTAAAAGTAAGGTCCTTGCCGACATCAGACGTTTTGTAATTGAAGAATCAGTGAAGGGTGTATAGTCAATACCTGTACAGATGCCAGACAGGAGAAAGTCCGTGGCTTTAAGCGAATCAAGCACTGATGATTTGTTGGTGGAACAAAGAGGCAGGATCGCGATATTTACACTCAATCGTCCGGATCGACTTAATGCCATTAGCCGGGATATGTTGAACGAACTGTCAGCAAAAATGGTTGAGGCGAACAGAGACCCGGAGATTCGATGTATTGTGTTAACGGGTGCTGGCAAGGGTTTCTGTTCCGGACTTGACCTGGTTGAAGTTAACCAGGGCGGTATCGGCAGTAAAGACTCTAAAGGCAGTAATCGGCCGAAGCAACTATTTGATCTGCGTGATGCTCCAGTTAATGTGATGTGGAATATAGACACGCCTGTTATTTGTGCGTTGAATGGAGTTGCGGCGGGCTACGGTATGGACCTGTCCCTTCTTTGCGACATGCGCATCGCGGCTGAATCGGCAAAAATGGCAGCCATCACAGCGAAACGAAATGTGGTTCCAGAAAGCGGAGGAACCTGGTTGCTGCCAAGGTTAATTGGTTGGGCCAAAGCAGCTGAACTCTACTATCGTGCCCGCACTATTGATGCGGCGGAAAGCCTGGAGTTGGGACTGGTTAACACCGTTGTTCCTGATGCCGAACTGATGGACACTGCCCTGCAATGGGCTGAAGAAATTGCGGACAACGCACCGATGGCGGTACAGACCACCAAGCGAATGATGCGTATGGGTCTTGAAGAATCCTATGATACTGCCGTCGATCATCTTATGGTTCACCTCGGTTTGATGTTTCAGAGTGAAGATTTCCAGGAAGGGGTAAAGGCATTTCTCGAACGCCGTAAACCGGATTTTACGGGAAGGTAACAGCCTTGAGCGGTTCTTATAAACGAGCCTTGAGCGGTTCTTATAAACGAGCCTTGAACAGTTCTTACTTATCGGAATGATCGGGACATTGCAGATTGATGTGTCAAAGCAGGGGCTGCATGACATTACTGCAGAGGTTACCGGTTGGATCGGGAAAATGAATGCAGAAGAGGGTTTGTGCACGCTGTTTATCCAACATACCTCGGCCAGCCTGCTGGTGCAGGAAAATTACGATCCGTCGGCAAAAAGAGATCTGGAGTCCTGGTTGAACCGATTGGTGCCCGAAGATGATTCGCTCTATACCCATACCCTGGAAGGGCCAGATGATATGCCTGCTCACATCAAGTCAGCGTTGACGGCCACCAGCTTGTCCATTCCTGTCATAAAAGGCAGGTTGGCATTGGGGGTCTGGCAGGGAATATTCCTGTGGGAGCATCGGCATTCGGTGACCAGGCGTAAGATACTTTTGCATTTTTCTTGAGCGAAAATGCTGTCCGGCTAAGGTGAACGTTGGATTTTTATTTCGATATCGTTCGTGGTAATTCGAGCACGCTGTTCGATTAGACTCAAATAGAGTGGCCGCCATATTTCCAGGCGAGCGGGTTTCGGTTTTTTGCCTGTTTTGGCCGGGCGCCACCTAACCCCGACTGCGCCGGTGATCATGTCTCCTCGACCGCTATCCTTTGTATCATCGGATTTAATGTAAGCCGGCCCGCCACCAGGTGCTAAAACTCCGGTCCTGTTGAACATGGCAATCCAACCTTCTGTGTCGTTGGGCGCTGATGCTGCCAGTCCGATGGTGACCCTGGTCTGGTCCTTGGCAAATGTATTTCTGGCGAGCCGAACAGCCTCCTCGAAATTAGCAGTGACCTTTGTCATGTTGGCGGTTTCGATGTAGCTCCGGTATGCAGGCATTGCGATCGCTGAAATGATCCCTATCACCGCAACAACGATCATCAACTCAAAGAGTGTAAAACCTTTGGTTTTATTGAGACTAATATTCATCAGACTCATTGATTTACCGGTTGACCCGCGAGTACTGCTTTGAGCTCATGCAGGTTATCCATGATAAGTGTCAGTTCATCATTGGGTCGTAATTTTCGACCATAGTTGTAATTACCTTTTTTCAACTCATCGATGACGGCAGTTATAGCAACAACGGGACCGGCGATTCGATGACTGACCAATAGAGCAAAGATAAAGGATGCGATAGCGAAAGCGACAAATCCCACAAGGGATATCTGCGCAATGAAGAACATCTGTTCGCTGATCTTCGATTGCGCACCGAAATCAGTAACAATACTGGTATTCATGATGTCACGTATCACCGTCATTTTATAAAAAACGGTTGCGCCGGTGGCGATGATGATGGCACCGCCAACTCCGATATAGTAGTAAGTCAGCTTAAGTTGAAATTTGGGTGTCAGTAAAAAATTTGAGATCTTGCGGTTGCTTCTGCTCACATTTTGATCCTTATTTACCCTGGTGGGTCTGGTCGTCTAAGGTTACTCCGATAATCGATCGCGTCCACCTACGCCTTCCATGATTTATACAGGACACTGCGAGGGTGTTTTCAGGTCAGGGAGATTTTCCTTGAACACTTCACCGCTAGCATCGCGGTTTTTGATTTGGTAGCCTGTCCTTCATGAATTTTTATTACCGGAGTGAAGGTGCCCTACAACAAACCTGTTCCAAAGCCCAGTCCGTTGACTCAACCATTCTGGGATGGGGCGAAAGAAGGCAAATTGATGTTACCGAAATGTGTAGCCTGCGAGCGAGTGCACTGGTATCCGCGACATATATGCCCATTTTGCCACTCCATGAACATTGAGTGGATAGAGGGCAGCGGTGAAGGTCGAATCTATAATTATGCGATTCAAAACAGGGCGTTCGGCGGTTGGGCGGAGGAAGCCCCTTTTGTCACCGCCTACATCGACCTGGACGAAGGTGATCGGATGGTAACAGTGCTGCGAGGCGTGGATGCCACTGACCCGACTTCAATTAAAATTGGAAGCAAGGTGAAAGTCGAGTTTGAGCAGGCCAGTGATGACATTTACATCCCATTCTTCAGGGTTGTGGAGGATTCATCGTGAGCCTGAGCAAGGCTGCAGCCATCGTCGGTGCTGCGGAAGCCATCGAAATTGGCTACCTGGAAGAACCGATCACCTCGCTGCAATTACATATTGAAGCCATTAAGGCGGTAAGTGACCAGACCGGTATCCCTATTTCCGACATTGAGGGCGTTTTCAGCACCGGATGGTCCTCGGAACTTTCCGAGCACCTGGGTATCCATCCGAAATATATTGACACTACCTCTGTCGGTGGATGCTCTTTTGAAATGCACGTGCACCATGCGCTGTTGGCTGTCTACGCGGGTGTCATTGATGTCGCGCTGGTCAGTCACGGTCAGAACGGCTGGTCTGCCCGCAGGATTGGTGGTGGCGGACACCGTGGTGGTGATCCCACTGCGCCAGCGACACAGATGTCAATGTCCTATGGATTTTCCGGTGCGCCTTCAAATTATTCTCATGCGATGGTTAGCCATAATCATAAATTCGGTACGACGCCTGAAGATTTTGCGCATGTCGCTGTTGTGACCCGGGAATGGGCGACCCTGAACCCGAGAGCAGTGATGCACTCAAGGGAAACCCATGAATTTGGTGGACCGATCACGCTCGACGATGTAAACAATTCCCGAATTATTTCCTGGCCTTTGACATTACTGCATTGCTGTCTCGTGACGGATCATGGCGGCGCGGTGCTGATTGCAAAGCCGGAAATAGCGAAGAGCCTCAAGACGAATCCAGTCTGGATAGCGGGTGCGGCGGAGAACATGAGCCACTCCAATATGCTGGAGATGGACGATTTCACTGCCACTTCCGCTTACGCTTCTGGTCAGGCGGCGTATGAAATGGCCGGTCTCGGTGCGGATGATATGGAGCTTGCGTTGTTATATGACTCTTTTACCTTGACCGCAGCCATTACCGCGGAAATGCTGGGTCTGGCGCCTCGTGGAGAAGGTTACAAACTGTGGAAAGACGGTCATGCGGCACCGGGAGGGCGGCTGCCGATTAACACCAATGGCGGCGGCCTGTCGTTCAACCATTCAGGCATGTATGGCATGCATTTGCTGATCGAGGCTTACCGGCAGTTGTCCGGGACGGCCGAGGACGAGGTGAACGGAATCAAGGGCAAACAGACCAATGCACGGACCTGTGTCGTCAATGGCACGGGCGGGTCCCTGTCTACAACCGGAACCCTGGTGCTTGTAGCTGACTAGGCGCATGGGTCATGGGATTGCAGGGACTGAATTTCGAAGCTTGGATCTGCTGGCTCGCCATCCGAGAATACCGCAATAGCGGCAAGCAGAAATACTTCAGTCGGTTAGTTAACCCTTAAGCGCTGTCGATAAAAAGCCAGAATTTCATCCACTGCAGCTCGAGTCGGTTCTCCTTCCTCATCAATCAGGTGCATTGTGACCACACTGTGTGGTGCTATGTCAGATTCAGCGGCTGCATCATCTGGCAGGACTGTCGCCTTGAATCGATCCCCGAGGGCGTCTTCGTATTCTGCAAAGCGTTCGGCCCTGCAGAAGGAATCTCCTGAAAAACGGTAGGCAAGTACCGTCAGATCTTCATTTTCCAGCCGATCCTTAACGCAGCGAAGGTCATCCGGGGCTATATGCATACCACCTTTCCTGAATATCGGTAGAGAAGGCTGACACATGACCGGCGCGACAACAGCCGGTTCAAGCATCATTGATAAAGCGAAGTTCCCGGTAAAACACATGCCTATGGCACCCACGCCGTTACCTCCGCAAATTGGGTAGGCATGCGCTGCCAGCGCCCGTAGCCAATCGACAATGGGGCTTGTTCGATTGCCAGAGAATGCATAGAATTCCCTGCTGATGCAGGCGCGAGCCATAGATCTATACAAATAACCGCTGCTCGGTTGTCTGCCTACTTCTCCGAACATGTGTGGCATCCAGACGGTGAACCCAGCATCTCTGACTCTTCGTGCGAATTCGATTACCTGATGATAAATTCCTGGCATCTCTGACATGACGATGACGGCTGGTCCGTTGCCTGATACGTAGACTGTTTTTGTTTTTTCAATCAGTGTGATGTCACGCCTGTCGAAGTCTCCAATGCCGTCGGTTGTGATGATTGAATCAGTCATCAATGTTCCTTAACGCTGAAAATAAGGGTTGTAGAGTAAACAGATGACTTGCTGACAACTAGTCCTTTTCGTTTTGTAGAGAGCATGTGATATTAGATCAGTTCCTAAACGATTCTAAAAAGGGGTAACAATGAACCGATTTTTTGGCAAGGTAAATCAGAACGGCTATGTTGTGCGGGATATTGACGCTGCATTGAAACACTGGACCGAAGTAATGGGCGTGGGTCCATTTTACTATGTTGAAAGCGTGCCGATTGATTATTTCAGTTACAAGGGAGTATCCCAGGATCTGGAAATAAGCGTCGCTCTTGGGAATACCGGCGATCTGCAGATCGAACTGATTCAGCAGAGAAACGATGCACCTTCTGTATACCTTGATTTTCTTGAGGCTGGACATGAAGGATTGCAGCATATGTCGTATTGGACGAAGACATACCAAGAGGACTATGACAGGGCGCTTGCCAACGGTTTCCAGGTAGGCCAGATCGGCGGTGAGCAAGGACGATTTGTCTATTTCGATACCGAGACGCACCCCGGCACCATTATTGAAATGTCAGATATCAGCGGCTCGAAGGGTGAATTCTTTGAGCACATTCGTAAAGCTGCGATTAACTGGGATGGCAGGCATCCAATCCGAATGGCTCGTTATTCGTTCGAAAAGACAAAGAACAAGATTCCTGGCGGTCAAATAATTTTCGGGAACAAGTCCCGGATCTAGTTTGCTTTTTTGTAGGGTGGGCGCATCAAAGCCGCCAGTTTTGACACCGTCCTGGATTGAGAAAAGATTGCCTTGGCGTGGCTGAATGTCTTGAATCCGTCATATCCGTGGTATGAACCCATACCGCTTGAGCCGACGCCGCCAAATGGCAGGTCCTCCTGGGTAATGTGCATGATGACATCGTTAACGGTGACCCCGCCGGATGTTGTATGGGTTAACACCTTGTGTTCTTCATTAGCATCCTTACCAAAATAGTAAAGTCCAAGGGGTCGGTCATGGTCGTTGATATAGTCGAGAGTTTCTTCAATATCCTTGTATTTTTTGATGGGTAATATCGGACCGAATATTTCGTCCTGCATGACCAGCATATCATCGGAGGGCTCGAGGATTAACGTGGGCGGTATTCGATGATGCTGCTGCTGGCTGAAGTCTTCATCAGCCGGATTGATTGTAATCACCTCGGCTCCTTTTGCTTTTGCGTCTTCGATGTAACCATTTAACCGATCAAAGTGGCGCTCGTTGATGATGGAAGTATAGTCAGGATTGTCTTTAAGGTTGGGATACATTTTCGCTACAGAAGCTTTTGCCGCGCTGATAAATTCGTCGGTCTTTTCTTCCGGAATAAAAACGTAGTCTGGCGCGAGGCAAATTTGTCCAGCATTCATTGTTTTACCAGCCATTACATTTTGCGCGACGAGTTCCATGTCGGCGCTTCTGCCGACGACCACGGGTGACTTTCCGCCGAGTTCAAGGGTAAGAGGCACCAGGTTCTCGGAAGCGGCTCGCATTACATGTTTTGCGATTGAAGTGGCTCCGGTAAAAAGAAGGTGGTCAAAGGGAAGGCTGCTAAAAGCAGCACCGACTTCGGGTCCGCCGGTAAACACTGCTACTTCTTCGATATCAAAGGCTTGTTCGAATATCTGCTTCATCAGTTCGGAAGTTTCCGGTGTAAATTCGGAAGGTTTGATCATGGTGCGATTCCCTGCACTGAAGACACCCGCAAGTGGTGCAAAAGTAAGTTGTACCGGGAAGTTCCAGGGGCTGATGCAACCGACAACACCAAGGGGCTGGTAGGTAACCCGTCCTCTGCTGCCAAGGAGGTTCAAGGGAAACATCGTTTGTCGTTTCTCAGCTCGCATCCATTTTCTGACCTGTTTTCTCGAGTCTTTCAGGGGGCCAATAGCACCATCTACATCAGTTAACTTGGATTGTTCGATGGATCTGTGACCAAAATCTGCGGCCATGGCTTCACAGAGCTTGTCACCGTGTTTTTTCAGCAGTTCAATAGCCCTGTTGATTCTGTCAATACGGGTTTCCGCCGTTACCTCTCCTTCTGCAATGTACGCTTTTTTCTGGTGGCCCAGCACCGACATCATTTCGCTGCGGATTGTTTCCTGATCGCTCATGCTGATCTCCGGGTTAATTTTGTTGAAGTTGGGCCCCGATCATATCGCCCGGGACCAAGGAGTAAAGAAGGGCGTCGTGATTCACGCCATGCAGTTGCAAACGGTTTCGTAGTGTTCCTTCAAATATCGCACCAGCGTTGATAGCCACTTTTTTGCTGGCTTCATTCTGGGTAGACATCATGATTTCTATTCTCATCAGGCCCAGGCATTCAAAACCAAAATTAAGGAGCCCGACAGTCGCTTCAGATGCTACACCTTTGCCAACCTCGGAGGATCTGATCCAATAACCGAGGTTCGCCACAGGAGTTACATCGATAATATTGAGTCCGCATCCGCCCATGAACTTTCCGCTTTCGTTGTCAATGATAGCGAATCCATAGGACTGTTCATCATTCCAGTTGGGTTCAATGCTCAGCAGCCAGCTGCGGGAATCTTCAATGCTGTATTGCGGGTGGCACCAGGGGAGGAAAGGATGAATTTCATTGATAGATTCGCTCGCTGCCTCAAATAACATCTCCTCATCATCCAAATGGTAGCGGCGTATGCTGAATCGGGGTGTGCAAAAGGACAGTGGGACATCAGGCATGGCTTTGAGATTTAGCAACTAACAGAACTCCTCGGTGGTGTATCGATGAACGATGGTGTCTGCGTGCCATCCACTTGCGTTCAGACCGGCTTTTCTCCGAAGTTCGGATACAAAAGTATCAGCATCGTTAATTTGTTCCCATACCGATGGCAGGTAAGTGGCTTTTTTCCCATTGTATTCAATAATCAATCCGTCTATGCCGGGTCTCAGTTTCGCAAGGAGTTCTTCACGAGAACTTAAGCGCAGCTCTTCCGCAACACTGAGTACTGAAATATGGAAATCGACATCCTGGAATTCTTCCAGGGTCAAGGGTTTAAACCTGGGGTCTTTAAATGCAGCAGCCTGTGCGTTGTGAGCAACGTCTGTGATCAACGGTCGGTGTGCAGTCAGGCTGCCGATACATCCTCTTAACTTTTGGTTGATATTTAGCGTGACAAAAGAGGCGCGCTCTTGCCTCAAGAGCGACGGGTACTTACTGAGATCAATGTGATAATTTTCTTTATTGCCGAAGGGGTGTAACACCGCCTCCCTCGCTACCTGGAGCAATCGTTGTCGCCAGGCCAACGACAATTGTTTTGTGTTGCGATGCGACTGCGACTTATCAATAGCCTTGTCTGTCGATGTTCCATCTGTAACTGTTTGCTCCATAACGATGTAAGCGCCGTACCCAACTACCCGATTTTTATCACCGGCGGTGTCGCCTGAATTTCTCACCTCAAGTTGCTCGACCTTAAGCCCCTTGTTCTTCAATACATGCAAGAGGCCGTTGATGGGCCGAGCGCCACATGCATCCTCGCCAACCAGGTCACTTTCAAGGGCGAGTATCTTGGCGGAAGTTCGGGCATCAATTTCCTGTGCCTTGGCATAAGGGTGAAAGTGGCTGAGATCTGAACTGATCACGAGGAGGGTCTCGGTTCCACCCCACAATGCATTTATTACGCTGGCAACCTCTTCGACCGTTGCATCACCAACCACCAGAGGTACCAGTGAGAAAGAACCCAATACTCGTTGCAGGAATGGCAAATGAACCTCAAGACTATGCTCATGGGTATGCGCTTCATTCAGGAACCCGGTACCGGGAAGCCGTAATATCGTCTGCACGGCCGCTGAATCGATTGGAATTTCACCCAGGGGGGTCTCAAAAGCGGTGCAACTGCTGGCTGCGACTCCTTTGAATCCGACACGATGAGAGGGCCCTAGCAGGACGACCCTGGTAATAGGAGGATTTGCGTTCTTCAATCGACTATAGGCAGAAGCCGCAATCAGGCCTGAATATACGTGGCCTGCGTGAGGGGCAATGATGACCTTGGGGCACGGATCCTGGCTTTCTCTGGCCTGCAGCATGGCGTCTACGGACGATGAAAGCTCAACATCATCTGCCGGATAGAATGTACCGGCTACCGCTGGTAACCTGACTGCGCTCATGAGGGATTTTCCTGTGCAATAATGGGCATTCTAAATCAATCATCTTCTAAAATGTCATCAATTCTCAACTGGCA
>JACZXW010000099.1 GCA_022571415.1 Pseudomonadota bacterium | reverse complement strand
TCGCTGTTACTAACTTCATATAACTTCTCTCCTTATCATGATCACACCACATTCAATGATGCAAATGTAACCAAATTACAAACTCTTTGATAGCCCAAATACCACTCTCGCTTCACACAAATCTGAACCGCCAAAGCAATCATCGCTGGACAGGTCTGTGTCGTACCAGGTGAGCGAAAAATCCACGTCTAAGACGGTCCTGGTGATGCCAACAGAATATTCAGCATAGTCAGGTGTGCCAAAAGTTTCATTATCGCCAATAGACTGGTTGGCATAATGAAAATCCAGGCCGAATTCATTAGGTAACGACACGGAATAGTCAATGTAGATGTATGTCGCCGTGCCTGACTCGAGGAAAAAGTCGCTGGAATAGGCGACACCCAGGGTCAGGTCCTTGTAGCTCAGGCTGCCATATATTTCTTCAAAACTACTGTCATTGGGACCCGCATCATTTGGGTAATCATAGTGCAAAACACCAATATCAAATCCCAGGCTTTCACTAAACTCACCGGAGAATCCGGCATAGATATCTATTTCGATTGACCCATCAAATGCAATATTTGATGCCCAGACCCCTGCGTAGAGACCGGATTCCGCTGCCACATCAAAACCACCCTGAATGGTGGCTTCTTCATCGGTCTGTGATATACCCCGGTATACATAATCACTGGCTAACGCGACATTACCACTGATTTCTGCGGCATAGGTACTACTCGAGGCGAGTATCAAACTGCTGCCCAGCAGGGCTAACTTCATCTTGGACATTTTCGTCTCTCCATTGAATACTTTATTCTCAGCATAAATGCGTTGTCGATAGATCCGACTCGTCATGCATATTGCATTGATCGTGCCAAGTCACTAAAAGCCCCCTGGGCCAATAAAAATATCATTCCTGCCGGGAATAAGGCTCGAAATAAGCACCATCATAGTGCGCTATGAGCATCAACAGCGATCATTCTCGCACTTACATAGTGCAATAAACCTGATCTTACCTTGCCCATCGATGTTCGCGCACAGCAAACCGGGACATCTCCCAATTTCAAGCGCACAGATCCGGGTTAAATTAGGTTTTTAATCTCTGATCCCGTTTGTATGGTCGTTGCAACCACCTTTTCACGAGCCGAGATCGGCATTGACGCACCTTGTGTGACTGTAGAGGCAGATGTCGTCGGGGGTCTTCCACAAATTCAGATCGTCGGCCTGCCTGAAACTGCCGTCAAGGAAAGCAAGGATCGGGTCAAATCCGCTATCAAGAACGCAAATTTTTATATCCCGGATCGAAAACTCACCGTCAACCTGGCTCCGGCAGATCTGCCGAAGAGCGGCGGTCGATACGACCTCGCCATCGCACTCGCCATCCTTGCGGCCAGCGAACAGATACCGCGCCAGCGTCTTGCCACAATGGAGTTTCTGGGTGAACTGGCGCTCAACGGTGACATTCGTTCAGTAACCGGGGTCCTGCCAGCAACAATCAAGGCAACCGAGACCAACAACCTGATTGTGGTGCCCCGTGCGAACGAACACGAAGCGGCTCTGGCGGATTCCGACAATGTACTCGTAGCAGATTCACTGCTTCAGGTGGTCGCACATCTAAAGGAGCAACAGTGGCTTGAAGCGGCAAAAAAGGGAACCCTGGTCCCTCAAAAATCAACCACCGGCAAGCTCTCCGATATTCGCGGTCAGGCATTCGCAAAACGGGCGTTGATTGTCGCTGCCGCAGGCGCGCACAACATCATTTTTATCGGTCCTCCCGGTACCGGAAAAACCATGCTGGCGAGCAGGCTTGCCTCATTGTTGCCACCCATGTCCCTGGAAGAGTCACTGACGGTCGCATCAATCAAGTCAGTCTCCCGGCATCCCTTTGGCTACGCCAATTGGTCAGCCCGACCATTTCGCACCCCTCACCATACGTCGTCAGCCGTTGCCTTGGTGGGTGGTAGTAGTCCGCCACGACCGGGTGAAATATCACTGGCCCATAATGGTGTACTGTTTCTCGATGAGCTGCCGGAATTCACCCGGCATGTCCTGGAAGTCCTGAGGGAACCCCTTGAGTCCGGTAAGATCACTATCAGCCGGGCGCTGAGACAGGTAGAGTATCCGGCACAATTTCAGCTTGTGGCGGCAATGAACCCCTGTCCCTGCGGATATTTCGGCGATGATTCAGATCGTTGCAATTGCAGTAACGACAAGATTCAGCGTTACCGGGGAAGAGTTTCCGGGCCACTACTCGATCGCATTGACCTGCACGTCGATGTTCCTTCCTTACCCACAGGTGCGTTGTCAGACCCGGCCTACAAGCAAGATACGGGCGAACAGGAGCGAAGTGCCAATGCCGTCGCCAATGCCAGGCTGAGAATGCTGGCGCGATCAAATACCTTGAATGCGCACCTGACAAGTTCATGCGTGGAAAGCGTGTGCAAGCTAACCAATGCTGACAGGAAATTGCTCGACAAGGCCATGATAAAGCTCGGTCTTTCGGCACGTGGATATTACAAGATCCTCAAGGTCGCCAGGACTATCGCTGACCTCGAAGGAACAGAAAATATTCAAACCAACCATCTGACAGAAGCATTGGGCTACCGGCGGCTGGATCGCTACCAGACACCGGTTATCTGAATAAACCAACGCCGCACCAACCCTCGTACTCGGCTTCATTAGTGCCCGGCGGACACTAATTCTGTCCTTGTAGAGGCGTGTGGCAAATTCTGAACGGGATATTTATCTGGAGGCTTCGACCATGTAGTCAACGATGGCTTTCAATTCATCGTCTGTGCAATTGAAACACATGCCTTTGGCTGGCATGCCGGGCGGCATCCCGCTTATGCTGCTGACGTAAAGGGCATCTATCCCCTTGGCAATGCGGGGCTGCCACTGTGCCACATCTCCAAGTTTAGGGGCACCGGCAACACCCGTATTGTGACAAGTGGCACAGGTCTTTTTGTAATTTGTTTCCGGATCGCCTGCTTCACTGCCAGTGACAATCAGCGCCGCGGTTGCCTGAACACAATCGGTACCCTCAACACATACACTGCCAACACGGGCAATTCTTTGCGCGATGGCGTCTTCAACAGGCCCCGCACTGACCGTCAGGCCCGAGACCACTAAAACGGAGACTAACAGTAACCTGAGCTTGTTCACGATGACTTCCTAAACGAGAATGAAAACGACGCGCATTATAACGTAAGCAATGACGAACTCTAGTCCGCATATTTCTTCATGGACTTTAACCCGCCTGCCTCGCCGGAATCGCATCTATCCAGTGTTCCCCCAATCAGAATCATCAAATTCCCGGTTTCTTGAGAACTGGAATACGCTGCTAGTGCCTGCTTCGACCACAGACTGTTCCGACACCCTCGTCAGGACAGCACTCTCGCGAAAGTCCGCCAGGGAATTCGCACCCAGGTTGACCATGGTGCTGCGTACCTTGTACAGGGTTGTTTCCAACACTTCTGATAAGGATCCAACCAGCGGAACGTAAGCGTCAATACCTTCTTCAAACATCATTTTCCTGGAACTCATCCCATCATCATATCGCTGCCAGTTCTGCGCCCGGTGGGTACCCTCTCCCCAGTAGGGTTTGTACATCTGACCGTCAATCGAGGTCTTGGGCGTAGGACTCTCCTCCGTCATGGCGAAATAACGGCCCATCATGACGAAGTCAGCCCCCATGGCGAGTGCGATCACGATTTGAGTGTCATTGGCCAGACCGCCATCAGAACACAACGGAATATAGCGGCCGGTTTTAGAAAAATATTCATCCCGCCTCTGCACCACATCCAACAATGCAGACGCCTGTCCGCGGCCCACTCCTTTCTGTTCCCGGGTGATGCAGATGGAGCCGCCACCCATTCCTACCTTAACGAAGTCAATGCCGGGATCACCGACCAGGAAGTCAAAGCCTTCAGCCGAAACAATATTACCCCCGCCAATCACTATTTCAGGACCAAAGTTAGTGCGAATCCATGTAATTGCCTCCATCTGGTATTCGGTAAATCCGTCGGAGGAGTCAAAACAAATGACATCTGCACCCGCAGCGATCAACTCGGGTACGCGTTCCTTGTAGTCATGGGTATTAACCGCTGCACCGACACACAATCGCTTCGAGTCATCCAGCATCTCCAGGGGGTGACGCCGGTGATCGACATAGTCCTTCTTGAAAACCAGTGAAGTGAGGTTCCCGGCTGCATCGAGCACCGGCAGGCAATCCTTCTTATGCTTATGCAATAAATTGTTAGCCTCACGCAGGCTGATGCCATCAACCCCATAGATGACATTATCAATGGGTGTCATATGCTCGCCCACCTTGTTTTCCAGATCGTCCTCAAATTCCCAGAAGTCCTGATCGGTAATCAATCCAAGGAATTTCCCTGTGGCTGTTCCGTCATCGGTCACCGGAACCGTTGAGTGACCTGATTCCCGCATCAGCTGCATCACGTCCGCCAGGCTGGTGTCGGCGGTGGTATTGGAGGCGCTGGTAACGAAGCCCGCTTTGTGACTTTTTACCATGCGCACCATTTCCACCTGAGAATCTATGGGCTGGGAGCAAAACACCATGCTCAAGCCGCCTTGCCTTGCCAGTGCGATGGACAGGCTGGTTCCCGAGACCGATTGCATGCACGCCGACACAACCGGAATGTTCAGGCTAAAACGAGGTAGCTGGTTCGGTTCAATGGCTGATAGGGGAGATCGCAGATCAACCGACTCTGTGCCCTGGTTCTTTCGAGTCAGCCTGGGTATCAGCAGGTATTCGCTAAAAGTTCGGGAAGTGTCGCTAATTATTGTTGCCATAGTAAACTCCATAGGCTGGCTTCAAGCCACGGTTGAGGCGGATTTCTTTACCTGATGTCGATGGGAGAAACAAAAGAGGGGCGTGCAAGATCCTTGGGCGGCAAAAGATTACCGGCTCCCGGACCGGTACAGGGTCCGCGTGATTGTCTGAAAATAGTAAAATGAATCTGTCAGTGGAACTCGCCATGGCGAATTCTAGGCGAAAGGCATGGGCGATTCAACGTCGTGTGTCTGATGGTAACGACACTTCCTGCTCAAACTACCGGGCGAGATAACCCTTGTTTTCCAATGTCAGTCATCAGAGGTAACGAACCGGTTGAGTAAATCAATCATCACTCGCGTTCCCCTTTCCATGTTCTCAACGGTGATACGCTCGTTATTGCCATGTACACCACGGCGATCAATTCGCGGCGTGACAAAGGGACCAAAGCCATAACTAACAATACCAAGGTCCCTGAAGAAATGACTATCGGTAAAGCCCGTGGTGACGCCAGAGACGACTATCGCACCGGGGAAATATGTTTCGATGCTAGTCTCGATCATCCGATAAAGCGGCGTGTCAGCACTGCTCACGGCGGCGGTAAACCCCATGATCTTCTCGATCTTAACATTGGGGTCGCTGATAATAATGGCGAGTTCTCTTATAAATTTTTCTATGTCCTGGTCTGGCAACAGACGACAATCCAGTTCGATGCTGGCTTCTGTTGGTACAACATTGATTTTACTGCTGCCCGAAAGTCGGGTAACTGAACAGGTGTTGCGTAACAATGAATTAGCCCGGGGGTTGGTCAGCTGCAGGTAATTCATAAATTCAGCGTCGTGGATAGCATTTGATATATCCGCGTAATGTTCCGCTAATTTTTTCTCCTGGTACCGCGCCGTACTTTCAAATAAAGCTTTCACTGCCGGAATGACATGTGTCGGAAACTTGGTTCGCGCCAGTCGATCGCCCGCACGTAAAATCCTGGTGACGGCGGTTTCAGTTTGTGGCGCTGAACCATGCCCGGGATTACCCCTGGCAACCAGCCTTAACCACAAGGGGATTTTCTGTGTCACTTCTATACTAAAGACGGTATCCGTACCCTGAACAGAACCACCGCCTCCTTCGTTCAACAGATATCCAACATTTTCAAATATCTCAGGTTTATTCTTTACCAGCCAACCCGCGCCAAAGGCACCACCGGCTTCTTCGTCTGCAGTGGCAACAAAAATCACATCGCGATTCAGTTTTTGCTTACCAGCATGCAGCGCTAGAAAGCCCTGCAGTTGAACGATGCCAAGGCTTTTCATATCGAGGGCACCGCGACCCTGTATATAGCCATCTTTAATGGCGCCATCAAACGGCGCAAATTCCCAATAGTCGGAATCTGCGGGCACGACATCCATGTGATTAAGGAGTACTAACGCGGGTTTATCGCCGCCTTTTAGACGTGCCCAGATATTGCCTCGCCCCGGCGCAGATTCCGCTGTCTCATACTGAATACCGGCTTCCTCGAATATTTTCGCAAAGAATTGCGCGCCATTCGTCTCGTTGCCTGGCGGATTGACGGTGTCTATTTGAATGTACTCAGACAGGCGCTTCGCTGCCTGACCAGGGAAGTCTGCAGAAAGCACGCTTGTCGCTGCCAGCAACAACGCAGATAGAAGAGCGATCTGGCGCATGGGTTTCCTCAATAAACGAATTTGAAAGAGGTTATCAGAATACCGATCCAAGCGCGGGTTTGAGGAAATTTATCCATACTTTCCCTCAAGGATGTCACGCCTTCGGCAAGACGATGACAAGATCGGCAAGCGGCGAAATTGCCATCCCACACAGGCCGACGTAATATTTGATGGAACTGGCGCTGGTGGTCAGCTTTGCGATTTCGAATTCTGCCCGTCATCCAAAAATCGATGCCCGCGCCTGAAGTATTGACTACTCAGCGTCGTCTCGTATTTCAAAACAAAGTAGAAAAAGGAAACCTGGCCATGGCTTATGAAATCAAGCGATTTCCCTATGACGGCACTATCGATGCCGATGGCCATATCCTTGAACCACCCGATCTCTGGGAAAATTATCTTGAAGACAAATATAAAAAACGCGCCCTTCGAATAGGCGTCGACGATGAAGGGTACGAATACCTCGAGATAGATCAAAAACCATCGAGGCGCTCTCGCCGGGGCTCCCTGGGTCTGCTCGGTGCCATGGGGGAGGAGGACATGCGCCCCAGACCGGATCGACGCTACTCGGAGAACATGCCTTTTGGTTCCTGTGACGCCCAAGAGCGACTAAAATTGATGCAACAAGAAAACCTCGAGTGTTCGTTACTTTATCCGACCATCGGCCTGTTGTGGGAAGCTGAACTCACCGATCCGGAGTTAAGCCTTGCATATTGTCGGGCTTATAACCGCTGGATCGCGGATTTCTGCCGCGACTCCAGGGGCAGGTTAGTCGCAATTGCACAATTAACTCTGCTTGATGTGGAAGGCTCCGCCAGGGAGCTCAAGAGAGCCGTGGAAGACGGCTGCAAGGGTGCATGGATCAACCCTTTTAATCACAATCGCGTCATTCATGGCGACGAAGCCCACGATCAGCTGTTTCAGACCTGCGTGGACCTAGACGTGCCGCTTGCGATTCACCCTACCTTTACACCGCATGCCGCTGCTGCAGGTATCTTTGACTGGCCACGCCATGGGCGGGCCTGGGGCGAAGCCATCTGGCTTCGGGCAATTGTTCAACAAGCGCTTATCTCTTTTTTTTCTCTCGGTACATTAGAGCGCTTCCCGGGACTCCGCCTGGGGGTTTTGGAAGCAGGCTCCGGCTGGATTGGCGCACTGCTAGATCGACTGGATGCATTCTCAGAATCATTGAATATAAAACGCTTGCCGGCCACAGAGTTGTTTCGCCGGCAGTGCTTTATCTCCGGGGATCCCGATGAAACTGCAGCCCCTCTCATTGTTGAACACGTAGGAGCGGATTGTTTTTTATGGGCGACCAACTATCCGCACCCGGATCATCCTC
>JACZXW010000021.1 GCA_022571415.1 Pseudomonadota bacterium | reverse complement strand
GTCAAATATTGATTATCTTTACCAATACTACGAGCGCCGATGACACCGGGAGGATCATGAAATCCATCGCGGCGGCTTTCGCCCTGGGCACCGAGGGTATTTAGGGAACGTCTGATTAAGGTCGGTATGCCGCACCACTATTTCCGCCATAACCGCGTCAGAGTCGTACTCAAAAATTTGTTAACTTACAGCATGTTAACAAATTTCCTCCGTGCGCCTCTTCCTTGTTCTGACGAAAATATCCTCTTAATCAGAGGTTCCCTAGCATCTCAGTTGATTTGCCTGTCTGACTGGAATCTCGTTTTGACTGATTCAACCTCGCGCTCACGTTGATCCTCGGACCAGTTCAGGAAGCCAGCCATGATTTCTGCTACGGGTTCAATAATTTTTGGAACCTCCAGGGGCCGATAAAAAGCAGCCCTGGTGCGGCGATAAATGATGTCCTCCAGACTCAAAGCGCCTTCCTCCTCCATGGACCAGAGCAGTTCACCCCTCACCAGGCTGGATCCTTCAGACACCGGCGTCGGGTCAAGTGCCATGACATCCCATGCTTCGGTGCCGTACAACCTGATGAGTCGCAGGGCTTTGTCTGCCTGCATTGGATAATCCACTAGCAGGCAGGATACCTGCTGGGCAACATCGCCGGAAAAGTCACCTCCAGGCAAAGGCACATCTTCAAATCCTTTTTTTGCGGACAGATTCAGCAACTGAACGGCGGTATCAACAGTTTCTTCCGCCATCTTCCTGTAGCCCGTCAATTTACCCCCCGCGATCGTAATTAAACCGGATTTGCTGACCCAGATCTCATCCTTGCGGGAAATTTCCTTTGTTGATTTTCCTCCCTGTGCAATGAGAGGCCGGAGACCAGCCCAGGTGGACAAGCAGTCTCCAGGCTCAATCTCCAGATCGAAGTAGTCCTTGATCGGACGGAACAAATACTCCAGCTCACTACATCGCACCTCAGGCCATACGTTGGCAGCCTGTTCGTATTTCGTGTCTGTGGTGCCAATGTAGACCACCTCGCCCCGCGGGATCGCAAATACAGGCCGGTTATCTTTTGTGACCATTAATACCATTTCATTCAGGGGTAGCAAGCTGTGAGGTATAACGACGTGAACCCCTTTCGACAAGACCAGGGGTTTCTCACTGAGTAAGCCGTCGAGATCACAGATCGATTCTACCCAGGGACCGGCAGCGTTAATTACGCCCTTGCAGTTGACGACAATCTCCTCGCCTGTCGTCTCACATCTGGCACGTAATGCCTGTAACTTGCCACGATCCTTAATCACGCCGTTGACCCGGATCTTGTTCAGCGCAACTCCTCCAGCCTTTACACCAGCACGGATATTTGCCATGACCAGGCGCGCATCATCGGTCAGATACTCTCGATAAATGCATGCTCTGGAATATCGACCGGAATGCAGCAAGGGTTCTCTTGCTCTCAGCGCCTCGCCCGACAGATTGAAATGAAGATCTGACGCGCCTACCTGTCCAAGCCATTCATACACATTGACTCCGATTCGATATTTGTAAAACTCAATGAGGTTCCTTGCCGGTAACATCAGCCATTGCGGCTCTGCAAGGTGTGGAGCCAATTCATTAACCCGTTTTCTTTCACGCGAAGATTCCCTGACGACATGGATATGACCCATGGCGAGATAGCGGATACCGCCGTGGATTAATTTGGTGGATTTGCTCGATGTGCCTGAAGCAAAGTCTTCAGCCTCCAGCAAGGCAACGGATAATCCTCTAAGGCTGGCTTCGCGAAGGATACCGGCGCCGGTAATACCCCCGCCGACGATGGCAAGATCGAAAGTCCTGTCTTGTAATTCTCGCAACGTTTTTCCGCGTTGCCGGGCGTCCAGTACACTCATCTAGATAGTTAAAATCATCACAAATATTATCGAATGGAAACTGTGCCACGGATCAGGCGGGTGAGACCTAATTCCTGGCAAAAACTGGTTAAGTTACAATCCCGCTATGCCCATTAGAACATCAGTTGCAAATATCAAGATTCTCAAGGCAGAACCAGATGACCTGCCTGCTATCCAGGAAATCGCCAGCATAATCTGGCATGAACACTACCCGAGCATCATTACCCAGCGACAGATTGTCTACATGCTGGCACTCGATTATTCACTGGAAGCCATGAATAAAGACCTGGCCGCGGGCATTTCCATGGACATGTTAATCGTCGGTGAGACACTGGCGGGGTTCGCTGCCTATGGACCCACCGGACATGAAGAAGTCATCAAATTGCACAAGCTTTACCTGCTGCAATCATTTCATGGACAAGGACTGGGTTCAATGTTTTTAGCCCATGTTGAACATGAATGTATAGAACAGGGATTCAAATCGATTGTTCTCAACGTGAACAAAAACAATCATAGTGCAATCAAAACTTATCGTCGCAACGGCTATATCAATCAGGAATCTGTATTAGCAGATATCGGTGGCGGGTTTTTTATGGACGACTATGTGATGGCGAAGGATCTCTGACTGAGAGACGTCACACTTCGCGTTGTGACTTTACAGTGAGCGCCCGGATCCAAATCAAATCACCTACGCGGTCAGCGACGGGTTTCGTTCGACGCATGTGGGGCAGTAGTGTTTACCCTGTTTAGTGATTGTCCATTTTTTCTCCAATGCCACTTCCTCGGACGAGGTATCCAACCAGGAACGGTCATCTGAGATGCGTCGTCCGGTGGGCCCAGTGCGATCCTTGTCCCTTCGTGATTCCACGAAACGAAAACCCTGAGAATTACAACTGTCGCAAAAAATGAAGGTCCGCACCACTAATTTGGAATCGTCTTCTACCGCATCGGCTTTCAGCCCCCTGGCCGCACAATCCGGGCAGATATGAAAACCGTCAGGGAGGACTACCCATTCATATTTATCGACGGCTTCCTCTAAACTACCTTCGAACCAGCTTCTGGCATCGCTGACGCGACGTCCTTTAGTTTTACCTCGCTCCTGGTCTCGTCTTTGTTCAGGATTGCGAATCCCCCTGGGATTGCATGCGCTACAGAACAGAAAGCTGCGTATGCTCATAAGCCTTCCCCAATATCCTCTATGTCTCAATGCTCACAAATAGGAGTTTCAAAGTCAACGCAAATACTTTCTGTGTTAGTAGCACGTGATCTGTCCGATTCTGAAGCACGTAATGTGTCCGGTTTATGATTTTCTCTATTTGGAGGATTCATAAATCAAGTAAATAGCGATAGGCGACTCGACCGCTGAAATTTGAGCAAGTTGGACATCCTGTACAGCATAAAAGCCCGCATTATCGAAAAATTCATTATTTCGGTAAATTGCTGGTCACAAGCTTTGGGATACTACCAACGAAGCTATGTGTTACGCTTTACCAGAGTGATCCATGGCAAATAGGTAGCTGTCCCGGAAACGGCACCGATGATATCGGTGATGTGTAGATTGATGAAGGAACCGAGAATTAGACTAGACAAATGGCAACCGTTCCTGAAAAAAAACGCATTCGCATCGGCGATGTCCTGATCGCACAGAAGCTGATCACAGAAGACCAACTCAATGAAGCCCTGGCGGAGCAGAAGCGAACGGGCCGAAAACTGGGACAGACCCTCGTTGGTCTCAACTTTATCGAAGAAGATGTACTGCTTCCCCTGCTCTCGGAACAACTCGGGATCCCCTATATCGATCTCGAACATTTTCATTTTGACCGCGCATTGGTGCAGAAATTGCCCGAGGTCTCGGCGCGTCGTTTTCGAGTCGTCGTCCTGCGTGAGGACAGCGACGGTTTCTTGCTGGGCATGGCTGACCCAACGGATATTTTCTGCCTTGACGAAGTCACTCGTATATTAAAGAACCCAGTTAAACCGGCAACGGTGCGACAGTCTGAGTTGTTGGATATTCTCGACATCGCCTATAGCCGAGAAGAGGATATCGCCTCACTGGCGGTAGAGCTGGAGGACGAGTTAACCGAAAGTGGCGTGACGATCGACCTTTCATCATTCGGTGCCAACGTCACCGGTAACGAAGCGCCTGTCGTTAAATTGCTGCAGAAGATATTTGAAGATGCAATCAACAACAAGGCTTCTGACATCCACATCGAACCTGATGAGACCGTATTGCGTATCCGTCAGAGAATTGACGGCGTACTCACCGAGCAGGTAATGAACGAGAAGCGTATCGCAAGCGCTCTTATGGTCCGCCTCAAATTGATGTGTGATCTGGATATTTCTGAAAAAAGGCTGCCCCAGGACGGCCGTTTTAATCTGAAGATCAAGGAAAGCAACATAGATGTCCGGCTGTCAACCATGCCGGTTCAATTTGGCGAGTCAGTGGTGATGCGGCTACTGGATCACACTGAAGGCGTCTTATCTCTGGATAAGGTGGGCATGCCACCAGATCTCGTCACTCGCTTTCGACAGGCGATTCACCGTCCTCATGGTCTGATATTGGTCACAGGTCCCACTGGCAGCGGTAAAACAACCACCCTGTACGGTGCATTGTCAGAAATCAACAAGCCTGAAACCAAAATTATTACCGTCGAAGACCCGGTGGAATATCGCCTGCCACGAGTCAATCAAGTGCAGGTAAACGAAAAAATAGGACTGGATTTTCCTACCGTGCTCCGGGCAACTCTACGTCAGGACCCGGATATCTTGCTCATTGGCGAAATTCGCGATCGCGAATCCGCGGAAATCGCACTGCGGGCTGCAATGACAGGTCATCTGGTGTTGTCGACCCTGCACACCAATGACGCTGTGACCTCGGCTCTGCGTCTGATTGATATCGGTGTGGATGGCCACCTCATCGCCACCGCATTAAAATGTGTCGTGGCACAACGTCTGGTACGTCGGGTGTGCGAGAGTTGCGGGGCGCCACACGAACCTGATGTCAGCGAACAGCAACTCATTGCTTTGATCAACCTCAAAAGTGAATCGGCGGACTATCGTATGGGGCCGGGTTGTCCGCATTGTAACAACACGGGGCACCGTGGGCGGATTGGTGTATTCGAAATGCTGGACGTGAATCGCTACATGGCTGAGGCGCTGCGTGACAATGATGTCAATGCCTTTACTCGAAGTGCGGTGGAAAACCCCGGCTTCAGACCGATAAGCCAGAGTGCCCTGGAATACGCCGCGGAGGGAATTACGTCATTGTCTGAGGTGATGCGTGTTTCGGCGCTGATAGAAGATGAAGCCATACATGGTGAAGGCATGTCGACCATCAACGCAGATTCCCGGGAGTGAAGCGGACGTGCCTTTCTTCGAATATCGTGCCAGAAACGCCCAGGGCCAGCCGGTAAACGGCCGATTGGAGGCGGCCAGCCGAGACACCCTCGCCAGTCAGCTGATGAGGGACGGTATCACACCTCTTGCCATTGAACCGGTCGCTAATTTCGCCAAGATAGACCTGGGACGCTGGTTTGGCGTAACCAGGGTAAGTGCCGAGGAACTGGTGATGTTTACCCGCCAGATGCATACCATCACCAAGACAGGTATACCCCTCATATCTGCGATCCGGGGACTGGCATCCTCCATGCAACACTACCTGATGAAACAGGCGCTTGAAGATGTCGCCGATGAACTGGAAACGGGCATGGAACTGTCGGCTGCCATGGGTCTCCATCCTGATGTCTTCGATGACCTGTTTATTGGCATTGTCAGCGTGGGTGAGAGCAGTGGCCGGCTGGAAGAAGCTTTCGATCAACTGAGCGAGTATTTGCTGCGGGACATGGAAACCTCGAAACGCATTAAATCTGCGTTGCGCTATCCGGGTTTTGTCATGGCTGCACTGGCACTCGCGATCGTTGTCATCAACATCTGGGTGGTACCAGCCTTCGCCGACATGTTCGCTCGATTTGACACCCAGTTGCCCCTGCCCACCCGCATCCTGTTAGGTACATCTGAAATCTTTGTGAATTACTGGCCTTACATGTTGACCCTGCTGATCGCCGGAACCTTCGCCGTGCGCCGATTTCTCCAGACCCCCCAGGGCAAAACACTATGGGGTCGTCTCAAGCTTCATTTACCCGTTGTCGGCGATCTTATTAATCGTGGCTCAATGGCCCGCTATAGCCGATCCTTCGCCCTGATGATGAGTTCCGGTGTACCCCTGCCGCACGCGCTCGGTTTGTGTGCCAAGGTGATCGATAATCCCTACCTGGGTGAAAAAATTGAAGCGATAAAGATGGGGATCGAACGCGGCGAGAGCCTGTTACATACCCATTCAAACAGCGAGATGTTCACACCTCTCGTGCTGCAAATGATTGACGTGGGGGAGAAAAGCGGCAGTGTTGATGTACTGCTGAGGGAGGTGGCGGAATTTTATGAACGTGAGGTTGACTACGACCTGAAGAGTCTCAGCGACAAGATCGAACCGATTATGATCGTCATCATGGCAGGATTTGTACTGATTCTCGCCCTCGGCATATTTCTACCCATGTGGAGCATGTACTCCGTACAGGCCTAGCTTTCCGTTATCCCGGACAGCGATCATCCAACTTATCACGCGAATCAATGGAGAATCAATGGCAGAATGCGACAGGAAATTCATTTACCTCCGCTCCGGCTATAGTCTTTTCGAATTGATCGTGGTCATTGTGATTATCGCTTTGATCGCAGCGGCGGGACTTAAATACTACATGGATATCAGAGACGAGGCTGTACGGACCGGGCTAGTGACCCAGGCGCGAAATTTCGCAGCAGTAATACAGGGCGCCCGGGCGCAGTGGTTGTCAGGAGACCATCCAGACATCGCTCCAACCCAACCCGGAATGAAACTTGCCGTGAATCTCGATGGCGATCAGGTTTTCGTCAATGAAAGAGGCTGGCCTGCTAACACCTCAATTGAGCTGGATTCATCCAGCAACAGCCAAACCGCAGCTGAATGTTATGAACTCTGGTTTGCATTGATGAACAATCCACAAGCCGCGACCGTCCAGGGAGCGCCGGGTGTTGGGGGTAAAAAAGGTCAGCAACGCTATCATATATCGGCCATTGAGGGTGTTTGTCGATTTGAAATCGTCTCCCGGCCGTATGCTGGCAGCTATTTCGATTATCATCTGAAAACTGGTAAAGTACTGACCAACGTCTTGGAAAACGAATAGTTCCGTCGCAGTATTAACGCTATGATTGGTTTGGACTTGGTTTTGTTTAGATTTTATTTGGCTTTTATTTTTATGTATTGACAGTTATGGAGGACACACGATGGTAAAACAGCAGTCTGGTTTTACTCTGATTGAACTCATCGCCGTTATCGTTATTCTGGGCGTTCTTGCAGCAACCGCGATTCCAACATTTGTAAACTTGTCAGCGGCAGCAGAACAGGCAAGCGTCGATGGTGTAGCTGGAGCCCTGGGCGCGGCATCAGCCTTGAATCATGCAAATAATATTGCCGATGATGCCGGCCTGACCACAGTTACACCAGTTACATCGGTAAATAATTGCACCGATGTTTCCGGGCTGTTGGAGGGTGGATTGGACGCAAAGTTTTCCATTACAGCTGCGGCAATCGGTATTCCCGAAGGCACTAGTGTTTCCTGCACCCTCGCCCTGGCGGCAGATGCTGGGGTTACGGCAAGTTTCACCGGCTTCCGCGTTGACCCGTAAACAACCTTTTCGACAATCCGTGGTCACCAGGAGACAATGGTAGGAAAACAAGGTGGTTTTTCACTTATTGAGTTGATTACTGTTGTCGTTCTGACGTCGATCATTTTCATTTTTGTCGGTACAAACCAAAGTCAGCGAGGACTGGAAATACAGGCGACCCGCGACGATATTGTTGCGGCTTTGTTTTATACCCAACAGATAGCAATGGCGCGACAGAAAACTTCGAACCTCGTCCGTTTCATCTCTGATGGGGTCTCGCTCATCGATGTACAGGAAAATGCCGCCAGCATTGCAGGGGACAGTTACCCCCTGACCTTGCCGCCTGGTTATTCTCTCACCGGGACTACACTTGCCTACGATAAACTCGGCAGAACAACCGCCACAGTACTGGCATTGAACGGTTCGGGAGGCAGCGTGAACATCACGATTGAATCCAGTGGTTATGCTCACTGACAGAATCGATCGAGGTTCCCCGGGGCATGCCTACGCCCAGGCTGGAGTCACCCTGATTGAAATGGTGATATTTATCGTCGTCGTCAGTATCGCACTGGGTACCTTGTTCTCTGTATTTAACCATTCCATGATCAATAGCGTTGATCCTCTGATCAGAGTAAGGGCGCTAGAGTGCGCACAGGCTAAAATGGAAGAAGTCACCGCTCGAAAGTTTGATGAAAATACACCCTCGGGAGGCGTTCCAGCCTGCGGCAGTGCCGAGTTAGGCGCGGTTGCATGTGCGGGAATTACCGCTGATGCCGGATTTGATGATATTGGCGATTACCATGGTCAAAACTTCGTGGATGGTGACTGTGATGTCAGCGTGATTATCGCGGGTGAAGGTACTGACCTGGGTCTGGCGGACAACGACAATCTCGTGCGCCTGATTACGGTGACTTCAACGATGCCCGGAGGCACCAGCGTGACGCTCAGTAGCTATTATACAAATTTCTGATGAAACGCCTCGCTCCCATGACTATCGGCAGGTTAGAGCATTTTGAACAGTAGTATGATTTGAGATTGGCAGTTTCCAGACAGGAAAAAGGCAGCGTAACAACGAGCTCTACAAAGGGCCGCCTTTGTCGGGCCGTTTAAATCCGGGCAAGTGAAGACTCGCGACGGGCAAAATTAATGAAACACCAGATGGCAGGCAAACAGGCGCATCGCGGCTTCACTCTCATTGAAGTCATCACAGTGGTCGTCATTTTGTCCATCGTGACCGTGATCGGTACAGGTTTTGTTGCACAAAGCGTTGAGAGTTACGATCGAGCCCAGCAGCGCAGTAAATTGATCAATCGCGGGCGTCAGGCAATCGAGCGTCTCACCCGGCAGTTACGTACCGCCCTGCCGCACAGTTTACGATTAAGCAATGATGGTAGCGGTCTGTGCATAGAATTCATGCCTGTAACAGGTGGCGGCAACTACATTGGACCCGACTACGACAATAATGGCTCCGTCGATCAGGAAGAACTGCCAACCGTCGATAATGCCGCGGCACCCGCTGCCCCCTACTCTGTGATTACCGCTCCGTTTGACCTTAATCTGGGCGCAGGACAGCATTTTACCGCCGGGGTCATGGCAGCTTCGGAACTCTACAGTGCAGCCAACCCTTCCTCACGTGAGGAAATTGGCGCCATTGGTGCAACAGCTATTGTCAGCATACCGCTAAATGGCGCTCATCGTTTCATGCGTAACTCCATTAACAAGCGTTTTTTCATCCTTGATCAACCCGGTCGTTTTTGTATCTCCGGCAGCCAGCTTTTTTATTACGATAACTACGCGATGCCGGTCGATGGTCTATCCGATATCGCGAACGGGCAGCCGGGCGGCTCGACCTCATCATTGCTGGCGGGCAATATCGGCGACCTCACCGGGATCACGCCATTTCAACTTTCAACGGCAACCCAGGATCGCAATGCCGTGGTGAATATTACGATCCCCTTCGACAGTCGAGACGGGAGAGAGACGATAGAACTCAAACAATCGGTAATGATCAGAAATGTACCCTGATATCATATTGAAATCACAAAAAGATAATTTTCACCAGCGTGGTTTTTTGATCCCGCTGGCGATTTTCATTCTCGTTGTCATGGGTTTTTTCGCCATCACCATCGCACGCATCACCGGGCAGACAGCCATCGCTACTGCACAGGAAGCCATCACCATCGCATCTTTTTATGCTGCCGAAAGTGGCGCTCGTTACGCGATGAATCAGTTGTTTTACGATACCGCGTCGCCCATTAGCCGGGTTACCGTCGACGCCAACTGTACCGCTGTCGATAGCAGCAACCTTACGTTTACAGTCGATGGCCTTCGTGGATGCTCTGCCGCGATTAACTGCAGCCGCACCGCGGATGCCGCCAACACCACCAGTTACTACCGAATCCAAAGCCAGGCGACTTGCGGTAGCGGCGCAGTCTCCGCTGAACGCACGGTAGAAATTTCAGCGTACATGAAATGAAAATTGAATCCGGGGCTTATACCTGCCAAAAACGCGCCGTTGGCAATCTGATCATCGGCATGCTGGTATTGCTGATGAGTACCGATGTTCTTGCCGTCACTTTCTCTGATACATTTTCTGCCGCCAGCTATAGTAATCAGGATGGCAGTAATCTCTGGTCTTCAGACTGGGTCGAGACCGGGGATGATGGTTCCGCCACCAGTGGTGATATTCAGATTACCGGTGGAGAATTACGGCTACAGAACAAGCAGATCAGCATTAGCCGTACCATCGACCTGCTGGGTTTTGATTCGGGTGTCCTGACGTTTGACTACCGGGAGGTTGGTTTTGACGGTAACCAAGACAAGATAACGGTAGAGATCAGATCTGGAGGGTCGGGTCCCTGGACTACGCTTCTCACTTTTCAGGGAAATGTAGGCTCCGGATCCGTTTCTCAGGCAATTCCAGCAGGAAACCATGCTGCCAATACCGAGATCCGCATCGTCACCGGGAAAAAAATCACGGGCGATGACCAGTTTTTCATCGATAATTTTACCATCACCGCTACGCCTCTTGTTCCGGGGGCACTGGATCATTTCGATATCAGCCTGATATCCGGCACCTTCGGCTTGAACTGTGTGCCCCACCAGCTACGGGTAACTGCCCATGATAGTGTCCACATTACCGTCACCAGTTATATCGGCCAGATACAGTTAGCCACCACCACCCTTGCCGGGGACTGGACTGACGGCGGCCTGGGCAATTCCGGTTCACTCGTCAATGGCGTGGCTGGGGATGGTGTCGCGACATACCAGTATGCCGCTGCGGACCTTGGCGTTGCAGACTTCTTTCTCGATTACACCAATGGCACGGACAATCTTGTTGACATCAATATCAATGACACCACCGACGTCGCGATTATCGATGATAATCTCCTGACGATTCAATTTTCACCTAACGGCTTCACCCTGACGCAAAATCCACTCAGCAATCCACCCCCCGACCCCATCAACGACCCAGTCGTCACACAGGTCGCGGGGACGAATTTCACCCTGTACCTGGCGGCATTTGGACAGACACCGGCCGATCCTGACTGTGGCATCATTGAGGCCTACACGGGTGACCATGAACTGCATTTCTGGATAGCTTATGACGATCCCACCACGGGAACCCTCACGCCAACCGTCGATGGTCAGAGCGCCCTGGACCAGGAATGTGTTCTCGTCGGTTCGCCTAAATGCGGAGCTGGTCCGAATAATCAAACGGTGACCTTTCTAAACGGCCAGGCAAGCGTCATCGTCAAATACAAGGATACCGGCAGCATCATGCTGAACGTAAAGGATGATGACCTTGAGGTCAGCCAATCTCTTACCATCAGGGGTGGGAGCGGTCCTTTTGTCGTGCAGCCCGGCGAATTCTTCATCGCCACCATAGAAACCGGCGCTGCCGTTGCGAATCCTGGCACAACCAACGGCGGTAGCGGCTTTGTCGCTGCCGGTGAAGCATTTCACCTGGTCGTTGAAGCGCTGGATGCCGAGGGCGCCCTGGTGCCCAACTATGGCAATGAAATTGTGCCAGAGACAGTACGCCTGTTGCCTGTAGACCTGGTTTACCCGGCAGCTGGCTCTCTCGGGGCTCTGTCCAACGCCAGCGCTTTTACGCCGACCGGGACGAGCGGGGAGTTTGAAAACAGCACCCTCGCCTGGACAGAAGTGGGCACCCTCACCCTGAGGGCAGGGATCGGCGACAGCAACTTTCTTGGCACCGGGGATGTGACTGGCACCATCAGCGGCAATGTCGGCCGATTCTATCCTGCAGACTTTGAACTGGTCAGCGCAAGCGTGACGGATAGCTGTGCCAGCGGTAATTTCAGCTATATGTCCCAGCCATCGGTGGACATTGCCTACACCCTGCGCGCCAGGAACCTAGGCGCGACTGTGGTAACAAACTATGACAACACCGACCTGGCCTTTACCGTCGC
Organism: Pseudomonadota bacterium; assembly: GCA_022571415.1. GTDB lineage: Bacteria > Pseudomonadota > Gammaproteobacteria > Pseudomonadales > Azotimanducaceae. Next base: position 19,856 of record JACZXW010000021.1, on the reverse strand, counting down.
GCTGCCGACTTACCATGCCGAGAACAATAATAACGGCACAGACCTGGCCGGGCGTCTTTCGATTTCATCGACCCAGTGGGATGACGGGATGTTAACTTTCGCCAGCTCCACGGCAAGCATTAACCGGGTCCCGACCCCTGACGGACCCTATGGCAGTCTGCAGTTAGGCCTGCAAATCAGCGAACCTGATGGCGCTGATTTTATCTCCCTGGACTTTAAACCGGCTGATAGCAACGACTGTGTGATTGATGTCGATTGTGTGGGCGTTAAAATCGGTGACACACTCGACGCCAGATTCGGCAGGCTGCATCTGAAAAGCGGCTTCGGTCCGGAACTGGCGGCGATTCCCATGTCCTGGCAAACAGAATATTGGGATGGTTCGAGTTTTATTACAAACAGCAGTGATCACTGCACGCAACTGGCCATCAATGATGTCACGTTCACCGGAGCGACAACGGTTGTTGATGCCGCGGCGGACACCATTACGGTCACTATCGGGGGGGTGTCATCGGTGTTCAGTTTCACTGACCCCGTTGGCGCGAGTGACTGCATGAATGCAGTCAGCATCGGTTTCTGTGACGGGCAGGCAGGTATACAGTACGGCGCACCCGGTACAGTCATCACCTATCCAATCAGCATTGATCTGACCAATCTGCCCTTCCTGAGATTTGACTGGAACCAGGACGGCGACCACAGCGATGTCTCTCTCCCTGACGCCACGATCAACTTTCAGAGTTATCGTGGTCATGATCGGGTTATCTATTGGCAGGAAACATTGCGCTAGATACGAGCAGTCCAAACCCTGGACAGGTCCATATCTTTCTGCCTTTTTATTTACTTTGTTTTATCAAGTTTTTCCGTTAACATATTGATATTAAATAGCTTTCTAGATGTCATGGGGGTTGTTATCTGGCTGATTGAACGGTTAATGAAAAAACGTACCGTGACGGGTCAGCTGGGTATCGAACTCGGCCCCGAGGGTATTGCCGTCGCCCACATCAATTCATCGGAAAGCGGACCTCCTGTTCTACAATCCTGTCGATTTCTTCCCCGCGAGGAGAACGAGTCCCCACCACTGGCCCAATACATTGATGAGCTTGGACTGAAGGGGATTGCCTGCAACGTAGTTTTGCCCAACAGCAGTTACAGCCTGTTGTTGACCGAAGCCCCGGAAGTGGATGACGATGAGCTTGTTGATGCGATGCATTGGCGGATCAGCGATCTGATCGACTTTCCCGTTGATGATGCAGTTCTGGATGTATTCCGTCTGCCAGAAGATGCGCACCGTGGAAATGTACCCATGGTTTACGTGGTTGCATCCAAAAGCTCGCTGATACATGAGATCCTCGCCCTGCTTAAACCAACAGGCGTACAGCTGAAGTCCATCGGTATTATCGAGCTTGCACTAAGAAATCTCAGCCTGCTGTGCCCTGAGGATCCACAGGGTCTGGCGATGGTCCAGCTTTCGCCCGGCAGCGGTAATCTCAATGTAATCAAGCATCAGCAGCTTTACTTGAGCAGGCGTTTTGACCTGGATTTTAACGGTGGATTGCTGGACCCCCTGCCCACCAATTCCCTGGTCCTCGAATTGCAGCGGTCCCTGGATTATTACGAACGACAGATGGGACAGGTGCCGCCCTCAAGTATTTATCTTTGCGGTGAAGGTGTGAGCAGCGACAAGGTGACAGCAGACGCCCAGGCGAGTCTTACTGCAGAATTAAAAGTCTTTCCCCTTGGAGAATTGATCACGTTACCCGAGGGTTGCGACGAGCTGATGCTGACCAATTGTATTGGTGCAATCGGCGGTGCTCTCAGCGCGGAAGATCTGGCATGAGTTCGCTGCAACAGATCAACCTTTTACGCCCTGAATTTCGTCCGCAGAAACCACCGTTCTCGTTCGATACCATGCTGATGAGCTTGGCAGCCATGCTTCTCTTCCTCGTAATGCTGCAACTCTGGGGCTGGTATCAAACCGAGAGTGCAAAGGAGCAGCTGGCGATGCTGCAGGGACACCAGCTAAACGTGTTGCAGGAGTTAGCCAATATACGCGCATCTACACCGCAGAATCGAGAAGCCCAACTGGACGCTGAGATAAGAATCGCAGAAGCAGAGATTGAACGTCGTCGTCAGATATTGAGCATCATGGCGGGCCAGGATACAGGCAACGCCAGCGGATTTTCAGAACACCTGATCTCTCTTTCGCGACAGCATATGGATGGCTTATCACTGGAGCATTTCAGATTGTCACAAGGCGGGGACTATGTAGAGCTCTCGGGCTGGTCCTATCGAGCTGAATTCGTGCCGGATTATGCACGTCGCTTGAGCGCAGAAGATGTGTTCCAGCATGCGCGTTTTGGGGATATGGTGATCGAACGTGTTGCAGAACAGCGCACCGATGCCCTTCGATTCAGTTTTGACCTGGCAGACAGAGGCGAACCATGAAACGCTGGTTATTACAGCGCCGGAGTCAATTCGACGCCCTGACTCAACGGGAACGACTCCTGATTTCCATTTCATGCGCGGCAGTCTTGTTGCTGTTCTGGCAGTTTCTGATGTTCGCTCCCCAGCACGCTCACAGGGAAGCCTTGAACCTGCAGATGGGAGCCCTGCAACAGAAACTGAATTTCCAGACCCAGGAAGTAACAGCATTGACCCGAACGATCGGTGGCGAAAAGAGTGGAGTAAAAATACGGCAACTGACTGAACTCAAGAAACAAAGCGCGCAGCTCTACCAGACGATGTCAAAACTTGAAGTCGATCTGGTTCCGGCTGATGAGCTGTTGACCGTTCTGAAGGATGTTCTCCACCAGAGTAGTAAGCTGACCATCAGGCGTATTGAATCTCTTTCGCCGGAGGATCTGAAGTTCAGCAGTGCCGGTTTGCCAGGCACGATAGAGAAATCAGGCGTATTGAAGCATACTGTTGTGCTATCGCTCGAGGGTGACTATTTCGGCTTGTTACGGTACCTGCAAGATTTGGAACAACTGTCCTGGCTGCTCCGCTGGGACAGCTTGAGCTACACGGTGACTGAGTATCCACGCGGCAATATCGAGTTAAAAATATCTACACTGACTGTTGAGGAGTCGATTTTTGGCAACTAGTTTCGCATTTCGAATCGGTTTGCAGATGATCGTTCTGTCCTCTTGTATGACAGCAACTGCAGCGCTACCTGTAGGCCTGATTGATCCCACACGCCCTCTTGGTTTTATAACGACTCATCAGGGGGGCTCGTCTGATCTCGTGCTGACTTCAATTATGATTACCGGAAAGAATCGAATCGCCGTAATCAACGGGCAGCGCGTGGAGGAAAATCAGCAGATCGGGGATGCCAGGGCCATCCGAATTTTACCGGGGCGAGTTATATTGCGTCGAGGTGATCGCAACGAGGTATTAAAGTTACATCAAAATGACGTGAAACAACCCATTGGGCAAAAAAATTAAATTCGTGGTGCATCCGATGAGAAAAAAGACAATTCTGGGTTTGCTAGGTCACAGTATGATTCTCCTTTTGCTGGTGAGCTGTACCCACCAGGGTAGATCAACGGCAGCCGAGCAAGCGATAGAAAATATCATCGCCAGCGAGCACATCGACGAGACAGGTTTTGCGGTGCCGGATGCGGTCACTGCCGTACTACTTTCCCCTTCCCAGCAGCGAGCTGGTAACAACTCGAAGAGCCGGGGAGCAAGCGAGCGTTTTGATGTTGCCGTCAATGAGATGCCTGCCAAGGATTTCTTCTTCGGGCTGATTCAGGGAACCGGCTTTAACATTGTCGTCCATCCTAATATCACCGGGGCCATCAGCCTGGATTTGACCGATGTGACTGTCGAAACCGTTCTTGACGTTGTCAGGGACGTCTACGGCTATGAATTCAAAATTCGCAATGCCATCTACACTGTGTATCCGAGAGAACTGCGTACACAAGTCTTCCACATCAACTATCTGGATATAAAAAGAGTGGGCGTATCGGATACAAGTGTGCAGATTGGCAAAATAGAGGGTCGCGGCCGTGGATCCAACTACAGTCGGAGCGGGACTGACTCCGGTATTGGCCAAGGGAGCCTGTTGGGTTTGTTGGAGAACGGGACGAAGGGCGCAAACATCAGCACCAGTCCCGGTACCCGAATCCTGACGTTGAACAAAACCGATTTCTGGTCCGACATACACAGGACGATCGTCGCGATCATCGGCGGTGAACGTGAAGATCGGATGGTGCTCGTCACACCGCAATCAGGCATAGTGGTGGTAAAAGCCATGCCAAGCGAACTGAATTCTGTTCGGGATTTTCTTGAAAAATCCGAGTTAAGTGTCAAACGTCAGGTCTTGCTGGAGGCAAAATTCCTCGAAGTACGATTGTTTGAGAGCTTTTCCGCTGGAATTAACTGGTCAGCTATCGGCGGCCAGATCCTGCAGTTAGAAAATGTTTCTGCATTTGAGTCTCCCAACACTATTACCGAGGCGGCCAAAACTGGCCAACTATTCTCGTCAGTTATTTCTATTCAGAATCTCAGCACGCTGCTAAAGCTACTGGAGACACAGGGGAGCGTTCAGGTACTCTCCAGCCCTCGAATTTCGACCGTAAACAACCAGAAAGCGGTAATTCGTGTAGGCTCGGATGAGTTCTTCGTCACCGGCATAACAAACAACACGACCTCGACTGCTTCCTCGACGACCTCATCCCCAACGATCGAACTGGATTCCTTTTTTAGCGGCATCACTCTGGATGTGACACCACAGATCGCGGAAAACGGAGATGTGATCCTGCATATTCATCCTGTCATTACCAATGTCACCGATCAGCAAAAAGAGTTGGTCCTGGGTAACGAAACCTTCTCACTTCCCCTGGCGCGGCGCGAGATTCGCGAAATCGATACCGTGATCCTTGCCAAAAATGGACAGGTGGTGGTGCTGGGCGGGCTGATGCTCGAAGGAGTCCGCGAAACAGACGGTAAAAGACCAATAATCGGTAATATCCCCCTGGTGAGATGGCTGTTTAAAACCCGTGAGAGAAGCAGGTCAAAAACTGAACTGGTCATCTTGTTGCAGCCGATCGTGGTAGACGACAATGCCTGGCGTGATAATGTCCGCGAAAGTAGTGATCGCATTCGCCGCCTCGGTGACGAATATCGCAAGTTGTTTAGGCGCGAAGCCCTCCCTGAAAGTTAGGGCCGGGCGTTGATGACATGACCGGATGAAGGGATAATCAGTCCAAGGTTTTTAAATGTACAATAGCTATTTCCAGCTTAATGAGAATCCATTTTCCCTCACGCCGGATACGCAATTCTATTTCAATTCACAGAGCCATTTGGATGCCTTAAACACTCTGTTATTGGCATTACGGAACGGTGAAGGCTTCATCAAGATCGTGGGCGAAGTAGGTACGGGAAAAACCATCCTTTGCCGAAAATTGCTGGCCTCACTGGATTCTTCCTACTGTACGGCTTACATCCCGAACCCTTACCTGCGTCCCGACGAACTTAAGGCCGTAGTGGGCGAGGAGTTAAGGGTTCCCAATCTGTCGCAACTAGCAACACATCAACTGATACCAGCGATCAACCAACACCTGATCAATCTGGCCAGCGACCACAAAAAGGCGGTGCTGATTATTGACGAGGCTCAAGCGATGCCTCGAGAAACCATTGAAACCCTTCGCTTGCTCACCAACCTGGAAACGGAAAAACAAAAACTGCTGCAGGTAGTGTTGTTTGGTCAGCCCGAGCTGGACAAACTGCTGAATCGCGCGGACCTGCGCCAATTGAAACAGCGGATCGTGTTTGCCGAATATCTCGTACCATTCGATCGCAAGACGTTAGTACAGTATGTGGACTATCGACTCTCATCCGCAGGTTATGATGGCCCGCGCCTCTTTACCCCAGCAGCACTGAGATTACTCAACAGCGCATCCGGTGGCGTTCCGAGGTTAATCAATATTCTCTGCCACAAAGCGATGTTGTGTGCATTTGGTAAAGGCGATAGCCCGATCACTTCCTATCATCTGTCCAAGGCCGTGGAAGACACTCCTGAGAGTCGCCCCTGGGGCAAGATGTCAGCCTGGCTTGACCGGAGCGTTCAACCCCTGATCGGTCTGTCGTTGATTCTGGCTTTAGCTTTTGCGGCGATACTCTATGGTGGAAGGCTGTGAGTCTGCTTAATGAAATGTTACGTAATCTGGATAAACGCCGCCAGTTACCTGACGTTGGCCGTGAGAACCTGGTTGCGAACCGGGGACCCCGTAGAAGTAGCTGGTCATCGACTCCGATTATTTTTTTGTTCCTCCTCGCAGGTGTTGCTGCTGGCGCATGGTTCCTACTGGACCAGCAACAGACACCGCCTCAGGTTAGTCTGGTCGCACAGAAGCCGGCGGCGGTCCAGCCTGAAACTTTCCCCATAATCGATGGTGGAAATCCAAACGCTCAATCGGTTCTGCCCGTCGAGGCTGCCGCAACAACCAGGAAGGGCCGCGGACCGGAATTACCTCCGCCAGGCGATGAGCCAGCCATCCAGCTTTTTTCACCTGCAGTGATCACCTCGGATACCGTCCCCATGACTAGCCCCAGCACAAGTAATTTGGAGCGTGACAGGCGGAGAGAGAGGGAGATAAGTCAACTCCTGCAAAGTGCGGACATTGCGTTAACCCGCGTACGACTCACCTTCCCCGTTGAAGACAATGCCTACGATCGATATCTCCGCGTGCTGGACCTTGAGCCAGGACATTCAAAAGCGATATCTGGTATCGATTATATCGTCGTGACCTATGTACACCTTATCAGGGGTTACCTCGATACCAATAATCTGCAACGTGCCAGACTGTTGCTTGAGCGTGCGCAACGGGTAAGGGGCGCGTTGCCATCGCTCGTTACCCTGAGCCGGCAACTGCAGAGCGCCGAAGAAGTCAGACCGGCTTTGACCAATACCGATGCGACGAGAGTAGATGTCAGGCAGGAATCTTCCTCGCTGATAAGTGAAAATCGACTGCAGGAAGAAGTGAACAGCCTCTTGCAGAACAACGCGCCTCTCGAGGCGCGTGACCTGCTTGAGCAGTATCTGGTGGCTCATCCGGATTCCGTCATTACCATCAAGCGGTTGTTTAATCTCTATCTGCAACTGGGCGCTATTGCTCCCGCCGAACAATTGCTGCTGAACAGCCCACAGCTGTCGCCAGTCACATCCATTGAATTAGGGGCTCAGTTAAGGGTTCAGCATGGTGATTTCGATGGCGCCATCTCACTGCTGGAGTCGGCGGCACCACCCCACAATGAGACCGGTTATTATGCCCTCCTGGCAGGCCTTTACCAGACAATGGGCCGATTCGAGGAAGCGGCCAGCCACTATTCCCAGCTCCTCGACAGTGAGTCGGTCCAGGGAACCTACTGGCTGGGGCTGGCAGTTTCACTGGATTCTTTACTGGATTATCACGGCGCCCTGTCCGCCTTTGAACGCGCCCGGGAAAGCGAGCAATATGCTGGTGATGTGCTGGCGTATATCGAGCAGCGCATCCTGGCGCTTTCCTCCAGGTAAAATCGTAGATTCGAAGCGGGAACCTCTGACCAGATATTCGATGTCAACGCGTGACCTGAAGCGTGGTGCTGCAAGGCGTGAACCGGCTGCGATCACCCAAGGCTCAAGTGGTATTTGATTCCCTTGATTTTGTCCTCCGCGTGATGATTGACATAGAGAACAGTCGATTCTGAACCCAGGCAAATCTTTTCAATCAACGCAAGGATCAGTTGCCGATTGATGTCATCGAGGCCGAGGCAGGGCTCGTCGAGAATGAGCAGCGGCGGATGCTTAACCATGGCACGGGCGATTAGCAGTAAACGCTGTTCCCCATAGGACAGGCAGTTAAAAGGTTGATCAGCCTGGCCTTCGAGACCTAACAGTCGCAGCCATTGCAAAGCAATTCGTTTTTCGCTTGCCGACGCCTCATTGTACAAACCAATGCTGTCATAAAAGCCCGAAATAACGACATTGATGAGATTGATACTGACCCGATATTCCCACAGCAAACTTGTAGACACATATCCGATATATTGCTTGATATCCCAGATGCTCTCTCCACTTCCTCGCTGATATCCAAAAACAAAAATATCATTGCTGTAAGACTGCGGATGATCGCCAGTGATCAGGTTAAGTAAACAGGTTTTACCACTACCATTTGGTCCGGTTAACTGCCAGTGCTGCTGCGGCCATATACACCAATCGAGATTCTGAAACACAGTATTCTGGCCGTAGCGAATACTTGCGTTTCTTATTCGCACCAGCGGGCTCGAGTCATCAAGAACGGGAATCTTTTCGTTCAAGTCCGCCTTCGGAATTTCAATATCTGTCTTCTTCAAATGTAACAACTGTGAAAGGGCTTCCACTGCTGAACTGTCTCTGGTCTCGATTTTGTATTTGATGGATCCATTTTCAAGATAAACAATATGAGTGACAAAATCCGGTATCTCATCGAACCGGTTAAATACTAGCACCATCGTAATTTCGTTAGATTTCTGTCGGAGCATCTCACGAACCTGCGGCACAGTGTCTGCATCCAGCCCTTCAAAAGGATTGTCCAGCACCAGCATTTCAGGGTCGCAGGTTAACGCTCGTGTCAGCAGTACTTTCCGGGTTTCTCCTGTGGAGAGCTTACGAAAACCCCTGCCCAGCAGCGGCGCAAACCGAAACATCTCAATCAGGCGGTCTAACAAATCAGAATTGGTGCTGACTTCATCCAGCATCTGGGCAACTGGCGTCCCCTGGCTGATTTCATCCGTAATGTCACTATCATCACGCTCACGCTCGCGTTCAATCAATTCCGCCTGAGCTTCTAATGACACCACACCAACACCTGGCGGAATACCCTCGATACTTCCAGACATGATCTCGCCTTTACCCGCCAGGGTCGCAACCAGCGCAGACTTGCCGGAACCGTTGGCACCGGTAATCGCCCAGATCTCACGCGGGGCAATTCGCCACTCGATGTCCGCAAGGGAAAACGATTCGTTGAAGCGGATAGTCGCGCGATTAAACTCTATTGTGTTCAAGGAGCCCTCAGCGGCGGTTAAAAAGAGCCCTCAGCGGTCTTTTAAAAAAAGCCTCAGTGGCCCTCGTAAATGATGCAGTGAGGATCATTAAACGATTTTCTTCATTGCCCTCATATGGGCCCGCAATGTCTTTCCAACAGCTTCCACCGGGTGATTCCTGATTGCTGCATTCACTTCGATCAGTCGATGGTTATCCACGTAAAAGTCATTGAGGCCCAGGCCCCGGCCGATAACATCAGTATCAACTTTCGCCATAAAATCTGACAACAACGGCTGACACGCATGGTTATAGAGATAACATCCGTATTCGGCAGTGTCGGAAATAATGCTGTTCATTTCAAACAGCTTCTTCCGCGCAATCAAATTTGCAATTAAAGGCGTCTCATGCAGGGATTCATAATACGCAGACTCTTCTTTTATTCCTGCTGATGTCATGGTCTCAAAGGCGAGTTCCACCCCGGCTTTCACCATGGCAACCATCAATATGCCGTGGTCAAAATACTCCTGCTCGGGGATTTCCGGATCAGAACTTTCTGTGCTTTCAAATACCGTTTCCCCAGTTTCCTTGCGCCAATCAAGCAGCTTCTTATCCCCGTTAGCCCAATCGTCCATCATCCCGGACGAAAAGTCGCCGGTCATAATGTCATCCATATGCTTGAGATAAAGAGGCCGCATGATGTCTTTCATCTCTTGCGCAAGCTCGAACGCCCTGATCTTGGCCGGGTTGGATAAGCGATCCATCATGTTGGTGATGCCACCATGTTTGAGCGCCTCCCCTACCGTTTCCCAGCCATATTGCACCAGCTTCGCGGCGTAACCCGGTTCTACTCCATTTTCGACCATCTTGTCGAAACACAGCAACGAACCAGTCTGCAGCATGCCGCAGAGAATAGTCTGTTCACCCATCAGATCTGACTTGACCTCGGCAATGAAAGAGGACATGAGCACTCCAGCTCTATGTCCACCGGTTCCGGCAGCATAAGCCTTGGCTATCGCCAGACCCTCTGCTCTCGGATCATTATCCTCATGCACAGCAATTAGAGTTGGCACGCCGAAGCCTCTTTTATACTCTTCCCGAACCTCGGTTCCCGGACACTTGGGCGCGACCATGATGACGGTTATGTCCGAACGTATGTGCATGCCTTCTTCCACGATATTAAACCCGTGGGAGTACGACAGGCACGAGTTCTGCTTCATCAGCGGAACGACTTCCGTCACTACTGCACCGTGCTGCTTGTCCGGGGTCAGGTTAAGCACCAGATCGGCACCGGGAATTAACTCCGCATAGGTACCGACAGCAAAACCGTTTTCAGTTGCGTTTTTCCAGGATTGTCGTTGCTCGGTTATCGCTGCCTCACGCAGCGTATAGGACACGTCGAGGCCGCTGTCCCTGAGGTTTAGACCCTGGTTGAGTCCCTGGGATCCACAGCCGATAACAACGATCTTCTTTCCCAGGAGATAATTCGACCCGTCACTAAATTCGGACGGGTCCATGAATTCACATTTGCCCAACTGGGACAGCTGCTGCCGCAGGGTTAAGGTGTTAAAGTAATTTGCCATGTCGTCACCATGTTCAAGAAATCCGGTGCGATACTCTAGTGCAAATCTATAGTTGCGTAAAATGCTATATATGGGATGCTGCAGTGATCTTTACGCAACATGCGATGGAAACAAGCAGGCCTATTCAATCCAGCCAGTGCCTGACACGCTGTACCCTTTCAATCTCGTTAATTTTTCTTTGCAGCTCATCACCACGATCACTGACGGTGGCGACAAGATGCAGAAATTTGGACTCCAGTTTACGCTGCTGATCATCCAGGTCTGTCGCCGGTATGCCGGTATCGAAAAACGCCTCATGCGTTTCTCCATCTTGACCCTGCACAACAACCCTGGACTGTGTGCCAGTCAGGCCATCATCTGTCATCACCGTCACCCGATCAATCATCTGATTGACGGTATCGTTGTTAAATAAATCGTCCGAATAAGTGCCGGGATCGGCGGTGTCATAACCAAGCACTGCCAGGGCCGAGGTGGCCCGCAAACTGAACTTGGCTTCAAGCCCGGTGCTTGGGTTTTCAATCCCGCAGACATTCAGCAACGATGGATTAACCGTCACAGTGATCTTATCGCAATCAACAGCCCCGGCTGAATGACCCAATTGCAGCAGACATTCGATAGATGCGTGAGTCAAATAACAGGCGGAGTGATATTTAAACAGTATATGCTCGGTAAGCCACTGCTCCGAGTAGGCATCATAACGTTCCCGGGCGGGCTTCCCCGTGGATGCCGCTTCTAGGAGCCCCTGATTCCCCTCAAAACTCTGTGGATTCGAGGTAAATCCGCGTGCAGCAAGCCGCGCCGACAACAACCCGCGTTCAGCGGCATGACCTGCGTGAAAGGGTTTTGTCATGGTGCCGAAGTTGGCTTTTAGACCGCTCGATTGCGACGCTGCCAACCCCATGGCACAGCCGAAGGATTCATCGGAAAGCTTCATCAGATAAGCAACCCCGGCAGCGGCGCCAAACACACCCATGGTCGACGTAACATGCCAGCCCCTGGCGTAGTGCGCCGCTCCTACCAGAATGCCAAGTCGGCTTTCAACTTCTATCCCCACAATGATTGCTGTCAGAAGATCTTCACCCGAACAGTCCAATTCCTCGGCTGCTGCCAGCGCAGCGGGAATTACCGGGGCAGACGGATGCCCTCCCATGACCGTGCTCGTATCATCAAAATCGAGCGCGTGACCGGCACAGCCATTGATCAGTGCAGCAGCCTGGGCCGGCACCTTAATATCTGAGCCAATAATTGAAGCAACGCCGGATTGACCTGCATATTCATCCCGTAGGATTTTTGACAATGGCTCCTGACTACCCGCCAGCGCGCATGCAAACCAATCCAGCAGGCATTGCCTTGCGACCTGCCGTGTAGTCGCTGGAATCTCTGACCAACTAAGGCCGGAGAACCTTTTCCATAGATCATTACTGAGCATAAGCAGACCCGTATCAGTACAGGAACAGTCTATAGTACACAAATAAAACCCTGAAGCAGCGAGTAGAAATACAAAGGTCGCTTACAAGTTATCACTGGACTTTTGTATAGCCGATCTTTGAATAAAACGATTGATCGTTTTGACATATTCTTCGGTCTGAATGTAATTGTGGCTGGTACCTTCCAGCTGTACGACCTCAAGCTCATGTTTCCAGGCTCTGATCAGTGCGTCGGTATATCGTAGCGGAACTACTTCATCGGTCTGCGCCTTGATGATCAATGTAGGCACTGCGATTCGGTCAACATAGTCTACCGTTCTGAACGGGTGCTTGATCAGCCAACGGACCGGAAGAAAAAAATACAGGTCGCTTGCTATTGCCTCAATGCTATCGAACGGGGAAACAAGAATTAAACCTCTCGTCGTGCGGTTGGCAGCAACATGCGCAGCGATTGCGCTTCCCAGGCTTCTGCCGAGAATAAAGGTGTTTTCCAGCGAGATTTTGCCCTGGGACTCCAAGCTGTCGAGAATAAACAACGCATCTGACTGGAGAGCTTTTTCACCGGGACTGCCGCTACTTCTTCCATATCCCCTGTAGTTGACGATCACGTGATGATAATCACCCAGCGCCCGGATATCAGCGATACTTCCAGAGAGCTCCTCGCCATTTCCACCGTAGTACACCAGTGTAGGGCGTTCCCGACGGGATGATGGGAAAAACCATCCATGCAATTCGGCATCTTCTGTCTCGAAGGAAATGGCATGATCACGATATCGCAATTCGATCGCAGGAATTGATGCCCTGGGATAGAACATCAATTGCTCCTGACGAAAATAAACGAGGGCGACGACTGCCGAGTAAACGATGACGACAACGATGAATCCGGACAGAGTACTCATGAGTAGCCTCTAGTTAACTCCTACCTAGACTGTACGTGCCGACACGGAAATCCTCAATAGAATATTTACCCGCGACTTTCTGCAATCCGGGAATATCCTTCGCCCCCTGGGATTCCAGATTCTTGTCTTGGTATCACCGCCGTGCTCTTTTGTCCCCTTTTACCCTAGCTCGCCATATCCATAATTTTGAACGTACCGTCCAGCTCACCGGCATAAAGTTTGGTAATTTCTGCCACAGATCGCGGCTTGCTAAACAGGTACCCCTGCACCAGGTGAAGCTTTGATCAATCTTCAGGATGTCTAGCGGTAGGCACCCATGATGGACAAATAAAATTCACATACGAAACAGCTTATGGCGGCCACGGCAGGAATGACGCTGGACAACCTGCCTGTAATCATTATTCCACCGAAGGCAACCGGCAGGATCAGGAAATTCCCAAGACCACTGACCACTCCACCGCTAAACAGCATGAATAGTGACAGGGTCATAATGTCCAGAATCATGATGGTAGCCGCCGTCGTCGACCCCGGGCGCAGCCGACCCCCCATGATCAGGCAGAAAAAGGCAAATGAAATATTCAGACAGAGGTATAGAATCGCGAAGACCTGGAACCAGGTTGGTTCAAGCGTCCCGACAAAATTATTATCACTAAATTGGTAAAAGAGAATAATGAAAAGAAACGATACAACTACGCGATAATAGTTATAAACGCGTAGAACAATCGCAATCGCAACTTGGCTATCGGCTTCCCTTTCGTCCAATTGCCGTTACAGGATTAGCGTCTCTTGCAGACTACCAGCACCATCCATGGCTGACTCCTTATGTCACTTCTGCGTTTCTTCGTTTTGCCCTAGTTCAATGTGGCGTAACGACTTTATGTTATCAGAATATAAGTATGCCTAGCCAATCGGTGGCGCATCTACATCCAACATTGTCTCGATCAACATAGGCCCTTGTTCCGTCATAGCTGCTGCGAATAGATTGTTGAACTCTTCTGCGGTGGTAGCTCGTCTTGCCTTAACACCCATACCCTCCGCCATTTTAACAAAGTCGAGGTCAGGATTACTGAGATCCAGCATATCCAGCGTTTTCTTGTTCATGGATTGTGCGCCGACTCGAGCCAGTTCAATTTGCAATATCTGGTATTTCCTATTGGCAAAAATCACCACACAGATATCCAGATTTTCTCGCGCCATGGTCCACAACGCCTGAATGGTATACATGGCACCGCCATCCCCATGCAAACAAATTACTTTTCTATCCGGACAGGCGACCGCAGCCCCGACAGAGGTAGGCAGACCATAGCCAATCGAACCACCTGTCAATGACAACCATTCATGGGGTTCCGCCGTTTCACTCAGCGGGTATATAAGAAAACCAGCAGTGGCACTTTCATCGACCACAATGGCATCGGTCGGCATTAATTCTGTAATTGCCCTGGCAACAGTCTCCGGAGAGAGTGAGCCGGAAGCCAAACCCGGTTTGCTTAACGGTTGTCTTCGCAGGATAAGATTCCCTGCATCGAGTTCATCCACCAGTTTCTGTAGCGCATCTTCTGCATCTTCAGATACTTCGGCCAGCGTATGAAGCCTGCTGCCTTCCGCATAAAACTCACTGGCTTTCCCCGGATAAGCAAAAAAACCAACCGGTGCTTTGGTTCCTATCATGATAAGCTGCTCGGCATCTTTGATCTGTACCGTTGCCTGCTCGGCAAAGTATCCGAGACGTTCAATAGGGCATCGCCCCTCACCTCTTGCTATTCTTGTTGTAAATGTGTCGCAAAATATTTTTGCACCTGTAGCCTGAGAAACCTGGTCCGCAAGTTCAATGCATCGTTCTGACAAGGCAAGGTTGGACATCAGCAAAATTGTCGTTTTCCCATTGCCCAGTAACTGGGCCGCAGTTTTTACAGCCTCATCCTGGACCCGTAGGGCGCTTGGCATTTCACGTTTGCCAACCGGTGCAGCGGAATTATTCCAGGCGCAATCCGCCGGGATGATCAGCGTGGCAATCTGACCAGGTTTCACATTGGCAGCCACCACCGCATCCGCAGCATCGGAGGGTAAGCTTTGCGCATCCGCCACACTTCTCACCCAGTGTGAAATAGGTTGCGCCAGACCGATGACATCCGAGTTCAGGGGAGCATTATATTTCTTGTGGTAGGTCGCATGATCACCAATTAGGTTAATCACTGGTGAATTGGCCTTGAATGCATTGTGTAGGTTAGCAGACGCATTGGACAGGCCGGGACCCAGATGCAGCAAGGTGCAGGCAGGTTTCCCGGTCATACGCCCATATCCATCTGCTGCTCCGGAACAAACCCCCTCGAACAGACTCAGGATGGATCGCATCCCAGGGGTTTTGCCAATGGCGGCCACCATGTGCATTTCGGACGTACCGGGATTACTAAAACAAACTTCAACGCCATTGTTGATCAGCGTTTCCAACATGCTCTCAGCACCATTCATGCAGCCTCCCCCCTTTCGCTTGGATACTTAATTTATGTCAAAAAAAGAGCCGCAGTATAGCCCAATCCCGTTTCTGAAGGGTCAGCAGGCCAGGAGTGGTGAAATTCACTAATATGCAGTGACTTTCCTATAAATCTTTCCTTCTCTTTTGGCCAACTCCACCAGGTTTCTATAATAATCAAGAGGTTACTTGAAAAAATAAAGCTGGCACGATTAATGTATAACCAGAACCATTAGTCAAATAGACAACGAACAACAGGAACACGTCATGGCAGACACGATCAATAAATTCCACCCGGCTACCAGCTGGATCACTACTGGAGTCCTGGTAATGGTCATCACGGCCTTCGGCATCTTTGCCCAGACACATGCAGGCGAACGTGATCCGAGTCTCGCTGAAGTTAGTTCCAGTATTTCTTCACACGCCCTGCAACTGCTGACAGTTTGCGAGAACAGTACAAACGCGGTGAGCAGCTTAACGACACAAAAGATTCATTACCGATAGCAACAAACAACGCAGGAAAACAATCATGAGTGTATTCAATCGATTCTCGGACATTATCAACTCCAATATCAATTCAATTCTCGATCAGGCTGAAGATCCCAGGAAGATGGTGCGGCTCATTACCCAGGAAACACAGGAAACTCTGGTCGAAGTACGTTCTGTCTCGGCCCAAAATATCGCTGACAGAAAACAGCTTCAGGCGCGCATTCGCTTTTCAAGGAGAGAATCAAGGAATTGGCAGGACAAAGCCGAACTCGCGGTAGTTAAAGGCAGGGACGACCTGGCGAAACTGGCCTTGAAAGAAAAAGCCCGGCACGATGAAGCCGTTACCATCATGGAAGCTGACCTTGTCCAGATTGTGGACGCAGTGACCAAACTGCAGCACGACGCTGACAGGCTTGAAGACCAGTTAAGGCTGGCACGCACACGCCAGAAGGCGCTGATACTCCGGGGCCAGACTGCGAAGTCCAGGATAAAAGTCAAACGTCAGCTGCATAACGTCAACTGTGATGAAGCACTATCCCGCTTCGAAGAATACGAACGTAAGCTTGATGACGTGGAAGGTGTCGTTGAGTCCTATGACCTGGGCAACCGAACCCTTGCCCAGGAGATCAATGACCTGCAGGACGATGAACATTTAAATAAAGAGTTGCAGGCGTTGAAATCAAGAATAAAAAACACCGACCCCGCCGAAACCACTGCCTAGTAGGAGCATGATGAAGGACAGACATTACTTCGATAAAATTGATGACCATGAGTTAGCACTGGACCCCGTCAACAAGAAATTGGGCGGCGTTTGCTCTGGCATCGCACGTTACCTGGATATCCCGTCTATTATTGTTCGCCTGGGCGCAATTATCGGTCTATGTGTGCTGCCCCAGGCAACGTTACTTGCCTACGGGTTGGCCTACGTTATTTTGAATCCGCGGCCGTAATCCGGTCATCATCCACGAGATTCCTCGAACATCTTCGCTAGATTCAGGAAAGGCACTCAGGACAGGTATAAACCTTGCGACCGCCCATCCAGGTCTGCAATACCTTGATCTGGCTAATCTCAGTAACCGGTACTTTCCTCGGGTCTCTATCAAGTAGTATAAAATCCGCATATTTACCGGTTACCAGACTACCAATTTCGTGATCTGAGTGGCATTGCCAGGCGGCATCCCGGGTCATCGCGCGGATCGCGGATTCAACTGAAATACATTCGTCCGGCGCCAACTGCCTGTCAGGTTCCTTCCACATCCTGCGACTGACCGCATTTTCAATACAGCGAAGCGGTCCCATTTCCGTTACAGGATCATCAGAATGCAGCGTCCACCTGATGCCTTTTCGTTCACAGGCTCCGGTCCTGTCAAGAAGTTCAGCTTTCGCATCACCAAATATTTTGTCTCGCATGGCCTGACCCCAGTAGTAAACATGACCAATAAGGAAACTGGGCGACAGGTTCAATTTGCTGATTCGTTCGATCTGATCGTCATGTAAAATAGAACAATGTTCAATGCGCCACGGTGTGTTTGTTAGCAGCCCAGCATCAAATGCGGCCTCATAGGCATCAAGTGTATTATCTATCGCCTGGTCCCCATTAGCGTGGACCACCAGAGGCCAACCTCTTGCGGCACGATCAAGGACCATCTCCTTGAGCTGCGACGCATCTACATAGGCGATACCTTTATCTTCACTGTGCAGATAGGGCTCTCTTTGTAATCCGGAATAGCCTTGGTTCGAACCGTCGGAAACGATTTTCCAGCCAGTGGCGCGAATCATTTCATCCCCGTCCCCGTACGCAATACCCGCCCTGTCAAACTCATCCTGCAATGCATAGCTTAAGGAATAGCGTAACCTCGCAGTCATGCTGCCCGACTCTGCCAGCGCCCGGTAAATATCCAGTTCCTTTACGCCTCGGACCAGACCCGTTCCCTGATCACAAAAAGTGGTGATTCCGACTGCATTCGCCCGGGTACAGACATCAAGACATCCTTCTGCCAGATCGTCAGTATTCCGACTTGTATTGTGCCTCACCACGCTGGCGATAGCCTTACCTCCTTTGAGCACACCATTGGGTACGCCGTCTTCATCCCTACCATAGGGTGAAGCAGGATCGTCCGGCGTGTCTTTTGAAATACCGGCAATTTCCAGCGCTTTGCTGTTGCAATAGCCAAAATGCAGGGAGGCGTTATAGACAAAAACAGGGTTGCTGGTCGAAACCTTATCCAACTCCGCCCTGGTTAATTCTTCAACGCCTTCCTGTAGAGAGGGATCGAATTGACGCGCCATAATCCATTCGTCCGCCTCCACGTTCTCTGCCAGCGTCTTCAATCTCGACAGGGCACTTTCCACAGTCGGGTATCGAAATGGTCCAATATCCTCGAAACGACCAATGGTAGCAATCGGGAAGAAATGCATATGAGGTTCTATAAATCCAGGCAGGATTATTTTCCCTTGGCAATCAATTATTTCTGCGTCCGCATCGGCTGCCGCCCTGACCATTGCATCGTCACCTACAGCAACAATTTTCCCATCCTTTATGGCCATGGCACTGGCTTCAGAAAATGATTCGTCCATGGTCAGAACTTTCGCATTGATCAGGACGGCATTCCTTGGTGCCTGTTCTTTACAGCGATTTCTTTTTCGCCAAAAATCCGGGTCAGTCAACTTTTCGTCCAGCACCTCCATGGTCTGCATCAGATCAGCAAATACAGATGAACAACAGGCACACGGACTGACTTCATGCTGACGAACCGATAAGGTCGTGCATGGATCCCCGGGATCAAATTGTGATTTCTGTTCTTCAAACATAAGTCATCAGCTTTATTCCAGTCAACACAACAAGTCTACAAACGTCTAAATCAACCCACAAGCCGAATGCTCTGGTACTATCTCAAATCGGCTTAAGACAAAGACTTCACGTGACCAACAACAGGATCGGCATTGACCTAGGCGGCACAAAAATCGAAGCCATCATCATGGATGCAGCAGGTGCAATCACTCACCGGCTTCGGGTCGATACGCCAAAATACGAATACGACGAAACCCTCCGCGCCATCAAGCAACTTGCACTGGATATCGAGCAGCAAGCAGGCATTACGGCGACACTGCCAATCGGGCTTGGCACCCCGGGTGCGGTTTCCTTAAAAACAGGCTTAATGAAAAACTGTAACAGTACCAGCCTCAATGGAAAGGCGCTGCGTCAAGACCTGGAGACGCTTTTGTCCCGGCCGGTTCGTATCGCCAATGACGCTGACTGCTTCACACTGTCAGAGGCCAAGGACGGCGCGGCCATGGATGCCAGTATCGTATTCGGTGTCATTCTCGGCACCGGCGTCGGTGGCGGCATATGTGTCCATGGAAAACTGCTGCAAGGAGTCAATTCAATCGCTGGTGAATGGGGGCACAACCCCATAACGCCCGGTGATCTGGCAGAGGTTGATGAGAGCTGGGCCAGATTACCCCACAGACAATGCTATTGCGGTCGTAAAAATTGCGTTGAATCCTGGCTGTCAGGTCCTGCATTTGAACTGAGTTATGAAACTCTGGCAGGCGAAAAAATACCCGCTGCGCAAATCGTTGAGCTTGCCCAGCGCAAGGATTCCCTCGCTACTCGAGTGATCGAGGGTTACCACAAACTGCTGGCGCTGGCGCTATCAAACGTCATTAACCTACTTGATCCTCATGTCATTGTTTTAGGTGGTGGCATGTCCAATATCAACAGCCTCTATACTGAGATGCCAGCAATCCTGACTCGCCATGTCTTCTCCGACCGGGTGGATACCAGAATCATCAAGGCAAAACACGGTGACTCAAGTGGTGTCCGCGGGGCAGCCTGGCTCTGGTAGCAGGGTCACCAGGACCCTGGTCTAGGCAGAAGTCGGCGCATGACCCGAGCCGTCTATAAAACGAATGATCCATTGACTTACCAGCTCACCATGCAATCCATGCTGCAACGATGCAATTCCCGCCTGGAATATGTCCTCT
>JACZXW010000098.1 GCA_022571415.1 Pseudomonadota bacterium | reverse complement strand
CTCCACTGTGTTAACTTATCCACCAGGGACGTGCTTGCCTGAACTCTGCGAAGGCAATATAGGAGCCGCTACTGTGGCAAGCCCTGAGTATTCGTTAACGAGTTCAAGCGCGCCTGCGGATCCGAAACTAAAGCGGAAAGCATCTAATGCTAGGGTCGACTTATTCGTAATCCACAGGTGCATGTCCCGCCTTCACTGACAGATACCTGCCAGCTGTGTGCAGTATCACGGAAATCAGGACGGAGCAACTATATCGGGTCGACTCCGGCTATACCCAACTGCTTAGAGTGAAGGGCCGGTCCTGCCTCGAAAGCGGCCATGAACAGACATAAACGCCTCAAGACATTTTGATTCTTATTGCGCTTGAAATAGGTCAAGGATGTTCCACTGATTTATTCCTGCGATATGCTCTATGATGACCAAACGATAATGACTGGAGCGAAAGTCGGGACCATGACCAAGAGAAATCTGGCACGGCGCCAATTTATCCAGTTCCTCGCTGCCAGCCCATTGTTTGTTGGCCTTAATCCGCACCGCCTTCTGGCGGGTACTACCTCAGATGCAGACCCGGGCGTTTCAACCAGCTTGGCTGACACGCTGCAGAATCTGGTCACATCTCCAGAGGATGCCCTGGATGTATTCGATTTTCAGCGGGTTGCAGAACAAGTCTTACCTCCTGCTCACTATGGCTACCTGGCCACCGGTACCGATGGAGATGAAACATTGCATGCGAACAGGGCAGCGTTTGAGAAGTGGTATTTACGTGCCTTGCGCATGGTCGATTCCGCTAGCATTGATACGCGACTGGAGTTGTTGGGACAGGAGCTAACGTCTCCGATCGTTATCGCCCCGGTTGGCAGCCAACGGGCATTTCACCCGGAAGGCGAATTGGCGACCGCGCAAGCTGCACGCTCTCGCGACCACTTACTGATTCTGTCCAACGTGACAACTACTTCCATTGAGGATGTAATCGATGCACGTGGCGGGACGGTGTGGTTCCAGTTGTACCCGACCTCCAACTGGTCGGTGGCTGAAAAGATGGTAAAGAGAGCTGAGAAAGCAGGCGCGCCGGTTGTGGTGTTGACGGTGGATCTCCATTCAGGCAGTAATAGAGTCACCATGATGCGTTACATCAGGAGGGATGGGCGCGACTGTTCGCTTTGTCATGATCAAACTCGTGACAATTCATGGTTGGATCGTAAGCCCATGTATTGGGACACCGGAGCAACCAGCGCAGGGTTCGATACTCCAAGTATGACCTGGGACTTTGTCGGGCGCTTAAAAAGCATCACCAACATGAAAGTAGTGATCAAAGGTATCGTCACTGCACAAGACGCAGAAAGCGCCGTGCAGCATGGTGCGGACGCATTGATTGTTTCCAATCACGGCGGCAGAGCGGAAGCCAGCGGTTGGGCTACACTGGACAGCCTACCTGAAGTGGTCAGAGCCGTGAATGGCGAGATTCCAGTGATGATTGACAGCGGTTTTCGTCGCGGTACCGATATTTTCAAAGCGCTGGCTCTGGGTGCGAACGCGGTGTGTATTGGCAGAGCTTACCTGTGGGGTCTCGCGGCCTTCGGACAGCCGGGCGTAGAGAAGGTACTGGACATTCTGAGTGCTGAATTGGCAATGGTAATGAGCCAAATGGGAACACCGACATTAAAGGATATTGGGCCGAGCAGCATTGGGCGACATTAAAAAATTACTGTTCTGATGAAAGGGCTGCCCTGGGTCCAGACTGTGTGAAAACTCAAAAACGACCTCTTGAGATCGTTTTCAGCCTGGGAAAATTTCAGTTGAGGCAGTTGTTCCTGACAGGACGCTATCGGCTCTGAAGCCAGTCAAAAGAATTTCACGCCACATTTGAAGCCGACTTCTGATGTCAGACGGCAGAGGTGTTTTCACACAGGCTGGGCCAAGTGCAGACGTTCAACCTAGAGCTTTGGTCGGTCCGCCGTATTCAGGCGGCATGGCTGGCCAGTACTCCACCAGTACTTCAACAAGTTCATTTTCTTCAGTAAATCCGCCCACCTGGAGTCGTCTGTCAGGGATTAGCCTGTGACTTCCACCTCGTGTTCGCGTTTGAGACCTTCGGGTGTGAGTTCAATTGCCCAGGCGAAAAACACCTCGAATGGAAACCCGATTCCCAAAAGTAAAAGGATGACATGGAACACCCAATCAGGCGCAGTGATGTTGTTCAGGATGACATCAGCAACCTGCATCACCAGCCACGCCATGACGATGTAGGCAATGCCTAGCGTGAAGACATTACGACGCTTGAGTTCGTTGAACAAGGGCAATTGTGGCTTCTGATTGGCCTGTGTTGTCATCAAGATTAGCCGCTTGGTGCATGAATGCCAACCACGGCTTGATCCCACCCGGAATTTAGAATTAGCTGAGGGGCAGCTTTCGACCTAAGCACTTTCAAGGGCCTTGCGCTTGAAACTATGCTCTGCGCGTCCTCCTTAGACCGCAACGGTTACATTCAACCGTCTCGACACCTCCCGAGCCAAAGCTGAATGATTCCGTGAGGATGCGGAAATCGTGGAATCCCAGCCAGCATAGAATTCTGACCAACAGCCGATATGGCATATACCTTTCCTCCAATCCCACGTCGAACAACTTGCTTATGTTAGTACCATTCGAGCCCGACCCCTTCTTGTAGCACTCAAAAAGTAAGCGGCAACGTGAGATGATCTGCAAAAATATTATCTCTATATTCTATTAGAATCGGATCATAGTCAGAGATTGTACTCGCAAGCACACCCCAGATTTGACGAAGTCCATCCGGAATTGGATTTTGTTCCGGAGGTAACGGTTCTAACATGTTCGAAAAATAGGCCCAGTAAACATCAGCTGCAGTTAATTGGCTGCCTATAAGGTACGCGGAACCTTGCTCTTTCTGCGCCTTGATACGCGATGCGAGATCATGTAATAAACCTTCGATGTGGTGCTTCGCGCCTTCGATCTTGCCGGCTTCGTATTGATATTCTGCATACATGGGGTTGTTAGCCGCTTCCGGTCCCTGTGCCGTGATGCCGGCATGGAACATGAGTAAGCGTGCGTTCCAGCCAAAACCATTTTCTCCCGCAATTTCGTTGATGAGGCCAACCATCAGCATTCTGTCATCGCGAATCTCCGGCACCAAGGACGCACCGGAACCTAATCTTTGCGCAAGGTCCAGCATCTCCAGCCAACGAACCCGGGATGGTTCATTTTCATACAGAGCAATTGGCGCGTTACGGTGACCAGTCCATTCGACCAGTTCAGGATTATCTTGCCCGGCTTTTTGCTCAACTGCGAAATAGCCGACATTATGTAGTTGAAAAATCGCTTTGGCGGCTTCACCCCAGGGGCCAGGCACACCGCGAGTTAGCACCAGGCGTAGGCCAGATCGATTCTTTGCCTCTTCGACGCTGAGGTATTCCATTCTTGCTCCTTTAAATGTTGTTGGATGTTTCTGTTAAAAGTGTTGCTCGTTTAATACTGACTCCGTTACTGAAGTTGCTTCCCATATCGTCAGCTGACCTATTATAAATCCTCATGGGTATAATTAGGCTAATCTGTTCTGGAGCTAAGTCTTTATGATCGATCTTTATTACTTCCCAACGCCCAATACATGGAAAGTGTCCATCATGCTTGAAGAATGCGGGCTCGATTACAACGTTATCATGGTCAACATCATGATCGGAGAGCAGTTCGATCCTGAGTTCCTCAAGCACAGCCCCAACAACCGGGTACCCGCTATCGTCGACCACGATGTGACTAATGAAAGGGGCGAACCGGTTTCCATTATGGAATCAGGCGCGATCCTAATTCATTTGGCCGAAAAAACCGGACAGTTTTTTCCAACGGACCTGTTTAGGCGAGCCAAAGTGTTGGAATGGCTAATGTGGCAGATTGGCGGAATCGGCCCCATGGGTGGGCAGGCCAACCACTTCAACGCCTATGCACCCGAAGACATTCCCTACGCAAAGGCTCGCTACACCAATGAAGTAGCGCGGCTTTGGGGGCTTCTGGATGACCAACTGGCTGACAGTGACTGGATCGCCAACAATGAATATTCAATCGCTGATATGGCTTGTTGGGGATGGATTACTCTCTATGAGCTACAGGGTCAAAATCTCGATGACACCCCTATGCTGAAGGAATGGTTTGAGCGAATGGGTCAGCGCCCGGCTGTGCAACGCGCTTACGCCATCGGGCAGGATATTGCCGCGACACCGGGCAAAATCTCAGAAGAGGCCAAGCAACTGCTCTATGGACAGACCCGCCAAGCAGCCAAGGATCGAAAAAAAAACTAAATATATGCTGATTCCTGGCTCCGACGAGCGACCAAGGAGCGAATTTGAAGTGCCGAGCGATAGGATGGTTCCCAGATCTGAATTCCTGGGGTCAGAGTAAAGTGCCAGAGTAAGCCGACACATATTGGTGGGTTTGGACATGTCTGGAAAAAGGGGCCCCTTTATTCGTATTCGAGCACTTTACCCATGACGGCGTGCTGGCAACACCGAGAACTTTAACTTTGTTTGATCAGGCGGTTCGCGCCATCAGCCAGGCAAGTCCGTAAAGAACAGTCGCGCCAGCGGCAATAATGAGCGCGTTAATCTGAGGATGGATGAACAGAAACCCGATAATGCCAAAGCCAAATGTCAGGGTGGCGATAGCAGCAAAGTCCCGGTGCAGGCCAATATCGGCCATTCGCGCGATCCATATAGTGACGACCGCGGTAAAGCCCAAAAAGAAGGTGAGCTCCAGCGCCATCATTTGCAGCACCGTCCAGAAGGACGCGCTCAAAAGTGTGTCGTCGCCGGTGGCGGCCATGGCCTCGTAAATGGCATTACGGTCCGGCTGCAGCAGCTCGCGAGTGACGAAGGCGCCGTAATAACCCCAAGTATGACCCACATTGGTCAGAATCAGCCAGCCGGCACCAAAATAAAGCCAGAATTTACTTTGTCTTAACATGCAGCTATTTAGCTGCATATTCTTCCAGGAGTCAAGCCGGTGAATTTTGGCCTATTCCCGGAAAAGCGCCAAAGAGGAATGCGTTTTGGCCTCGGGCGTTAGAGAAAGTTCGCGATTTGTCTCGCCACTGGTTTCGTAAAGTCGTTATCGGTCCAGTATTTGCTGTGAGACGTGGGGTTCCAGCTTGATATGAACCCACCCACATTAATCGCCCTATCCTCGTCGACCACGTCATTGTAATTGGGCTTCGGTGGGTTTCCCGTATCGGGACGGCCAATGAGCTTCAGCGGATAACCCAGGACATCGTCCGGATCGTAATAATTATACCATTTGGCCTTGTTGGCCAGGGCTGTGCCTGCAATCTGGGTCGCCGGGAAGTCAATCGCCACCACCGGATTCATGGAAAAGGTGAACAGCGGAATATTGCAGCCAAAGGTCACCATGCTTGCAAGTGTATGGAATTTTTCAAAATCATTGTTGCCGGGTGAGACCACAGGCGCACCTTGCTGCAAATCGTAGATATAGTTCGATATCATGTGCCCGCCTAGTGAATGGGCCATTATCATCAAGGGCGCAGTATCGTCACCGACCGTGGTACGGAGCGTTCCGATAGCATCTCGAATTTTTTCATGGATTTTTGCGTAGGTGTTTCCCGCAGTGCTCGATTTTTGATAGCCGCTGGCATCACCCAACGCTTTGATCATGAATCCCCGAAGCTTAACGTAATCGACGTTGGCGCCCGCCTTGATAGCGTCCAGATAATCCTGCTGCGGACCACTGAGTACGTCCGACCAGTGGATCGCCTGAAAGGCCACGTCATTCGCGTTTTTGTTCTCGTCGTCCACTAGCCGCTTGTTGAGCTCGGCGATCATCTCGTCAGCAAAATCAGCCTCATGGGTTCCCATGCCGTGAATAACGCCAATACCAATTTTCTTAGCCATTTCTATGCTCCCGGTTTGACCCAGACACCTCCTTAGGTTGCTTTTGTTTTTTTTGATGCTCTTATTTATTGCATTTTCATGCGACTTTCACAAGAGTCACCCCCATTATTGATGCACGATTAATTTAGAATCGGGAGTACGTACATGAGTAAATTTGGTGTAGATGTGGAAGTTACATTCTGATGATTGAAGTGTCATATAGACGCTGTAGTTGACGATCTACTGGTAATTTATGCTATAGCTTTCTGGTAATTTATGTTATTGCCTTTGTGGTAAGACTTGCTAAAGTTACCTGCAGGACGGTGACAGTGTTCGAGTGGCGAAAGCTCATCCGTACCTCGTTCAATTGAAACTGAAATGTGGAGTGCGCAATCTGCTGTGAGGAAACACTGTCGCAGTCCTACCAGCAAAATTCCTGGGGTCAGAGTAAAGTGCCAGAGTAAGCCGACACATATTGGTGGGTTGGGACATGTCCGGGGAAAAGCGGTTGGCTGGTAAGCTTTATGCAATATTATCTTGGATTCTTTGATCCCGAGACATGTCGTCTCGAAAGAGTCGAAAATCCGTTTAAAGTAAAAGTATTACCTATGTCTCCGGTATACACCCCCAATTGAATGGTGCCCAGCGGCGGACAAATCTGACGGGATCAGATTTGGTCGCACGTAGTGCGCCCGAAGGGTCGTGCACATGGACGTGCACGAACAATCGAACCACCGACACGCGGATTTTCAGTCCGTAACGTTAAGCTCTTTATATTTATTAATCAACGTGTTATAGAGGAGTCCGATGCCCTGAATTGCAGGACAGTGCATAACAGTGCAGTACTCATTCATGCATAAATCACGCAGTGTGTGTGCGGACTTCTTGCAGCAATCGTTTGCCAAGACGTTCTCGTGCTTCTTCGAGGTCGAAGTCCGCCTGGAGGCCCATCCAAAAACCCTCTGAAATACCAAAATAGCGCGCAAGGCGAAGCGCGGTGTCGGCGGTAACGGCACGATTTCCGTGTACGATCTCGTTGATCCGTCTTGGCGGCACGCCAATGTCGCGGGCGATCCGGTTTTGGCTGATGCCCATGGGAGACATAAACTCCTCTTGCAGCACCTCGCCGGGATGTATGTTTCTTAGCTTGGTCATGCTGTATACCTCAATCAGTGGTAATCGACGATCTCCACGTCGAAGACATCGCCCTGGTCCCAGACAAAACAGATCCGCCACTGGTCATTAATGCGGATGCTGTGCTGACCGACACGTTGCCCGTGAAGCGCTTCGAGGCGGTTGGCAGGCGGGATGCGGAGGTCATTCAGGGCTCGGGCATTATTGAGCATTCGCAGTTTGCGCCGAGCCACCTGTTGGATATCCCCCGGTAATCGCCGGGAGCGCTGCCCTTGCCAGATCTTCTCAGTCTCCTTTTGGCGGAAGCTCTTGATCACGCGAGTACTATAACGTATCGCGTCATATAACGCAACGCATCATAGGTGACGTAATCAAACCACCGACACGTGGATTTTCAGAAAGAAAGGCTAATTTTAGTTTTTAATTAAATCAGTCACTTGCGGTGTTTGTCCAATACGAATGTGCCAGTAAACGCCAGTAAACGCTAGTAAACGACAACTAGCGTGGCACAAATTTGGCACAAAGAGATAAATTCTTGTCAGTTTTCTGAATAGCAGCTTTCCACCCAAAAGCGGAAGTTCGCCGAACCAATATTTCACCGCCTCGTATAGCTGCAACCGGCCAGAAGCGGTCATTGCTGGTCACTCGAAGGCCGAGTATTCAGTTACCTAATCAGACAAACCGATAATTTTTTTATATACTTTGCAGTTGCAACGATAAAACGCAGTTGCAACGACAAAACCAAACCCACCTAAGGGCGGGAACGTTTTCCCGCTTCCGGTTCCATGCGATTGGTGACGTCCTGAACAACGCAGCTCACGCCCACGACCGTGCCGTCCTTGTTCTTGTCCGGGTAGTA
>JACZXW010000020.1 GCA_022571415.1 Pseudomonadota bacterium | reverse complement strand
TTTCGTAGGCAATGCAGGTTGACCCGCTCCCAACCAGGTCCTGAGTCTGGTCCAGATCCGGGGCCAGATGCAGAAAGGTAAACAACGTTTGATCTTCATGCAGCATTGTCCGCTCGATCGCCTGGGGTTCTTTCACCTTGACGATCATCTCCACCCTATCAAAAACCGCCTTTGCGTCCGGAGCGATTTGCGCGCCAGCCTCTGCGTAGTCTTCATCACTATAGCCAATGCCAGCACCGGCATTGGTTTCCATAAGGACTTCATGCCCATGGTGAACCAGTTCCCTGACCGCCGCCGGAATGAGCCCGACTCGATATTCGTGGTTTTTTATTTCTTTGGGTACACCGACGAGCATGGCAGTCTCCTCGAAAACAGTGAATAGACAATGCCACCAGTATATTGCACAACGATTAGTGTTTCTCACTTATATTAGTATAATAAAAAGTGTTTTATATCGTTTTTCATATAAATACAGGACCATTTATGCAGAAAGTTCAGCAATCACAGTACAAATCACTGGACGGGATTGACCGCAAAATTCTGAAGGCGTTACAACGGAATGGCCGGTTATCCAACAGCGCCCTGGCAAAGGAGGTAGGACTCAGCGCGACCCCCTGTTCGGAACGGGTCAAATCTCTGGAAAAGCGAAGGGTCATTGAACATTACACGGCAAAACTGAATCCACACCTCCTACAGCTGGATCTCCTCGTGTTTGTAGAGATTTCCCTGATTCGTACGTCGGCGGATATCTTTGCTGATTTTCGGGTCGCGGTGACCAATCTTCCCCAGGTTCTTGAGTGCCATCTGGTATCTGGTAACTTTGATTACCTGATCAAGGCCCGGGTTGCAGATATGGCTGCATACCGGCAATTTTTGGGTGAGACGCTACTGATGCTCCCGGGAGTGAGCGAATCCAGGACCTATGTTGTGATGGAGGAATTAAAGGAAGGCCAGGTACTGCCGATTTAGGATAATTAGGGTGGGAGTAAAAGCTCTTAGCTGATGACTGACCACATAATTACATGAGTTTTACTCCGACCCCAATTGTGTAATACTACTGTATATATAACCAGTAGTATTGCGCCCTATTCTCATGTCCCGGCACTTAAAAACAGCACTACCAAAAGAGCTTTTACAACGTACAGGTCTGTGGCGGGCATCGAGTATCCATTGTGACTTCAGGAAAGGGGTATCGACTGGATTCAAAATACTGGATGATCATTTGCCCGGGTCAGGTTGGCCCGAGGATGGTGTCACCGAGTTATTGCATGATCAGTACGGCATTGGTGAATTAAGATTACTGACACCGGCCCTTGCCCGCTTGAGCCGGGAACAAACCCGCTGGTTGTTATGGGTTTCCCCGCCTTATATCCCCTACCCGCCTGCATTGCTCAAAGCAGGCATTGACCTGACCTCGGTTTTAATCGTCAAACCAAAAACCGCAAGCGACACCTTGTGGGTTCTTGAACAGGCACTGTCCTCAAAAAGTTGCAGTGCCGTCTTGGCATGGCCGCGCAACATCAACTCCAAACAGATCAGGCGACTGCAGGTAGCCAGCAAGAAAGGAAATAGCTGGAGTATTTTATTTCGCCCCGCAAGCGCGGCAGACCACCCTTCACCAGCAGAATTACGTGTACAACTTTTCGCCACCAAAACATCAGCACTGCAAAAAAGCACTTCGATTAATCTCAAGATACTCAAACGTCGAGGTGGTTGGGCCACCGGGATAATTAATCTGCATTTCGGCGATACGCTGAATCAGGCAATTCCTGATTTTCAAGCGCCTGTTAAAAACCAGCCACAGGCGCTTGACAAAGAACAGCCGGACAGCAAGGTCGATGGCTTCAGACTCCACTAAGGTTGCTGGCAGAGAAAACACTGGATTGTGGTTGTGCCTGCATTTCAAGCAGTTGCCTGTGGAGATATTCTCTCGCGACGATTGTTTATATGAAGCAGCCGCAGGCGCTTTACAAAGAACAGCCGCAGGCGCTTTACAAAGAACAGCCGCAGGCGCTTCGCCTACCGGCACAGCTGTAGTCATTACCACCCGGCAAAGAATTTGCTACAGGAACCAGGTGGCAAGAGATATCGGCATCCGTATTGGCAGCAGTATGGATACCGCCTATACATTAAGCAGCGAGATAGTCAGCTTCGAGCGAGATGAAGAAAAAGAATTCTCTACGCTTTCATATCTCGCCCAGTGGGCATACCAGTTCACTCCCGGGGTTTCAATAAAAGCACCGCACAGCTTGCTGCTTGATATCAAAGGCTGCCTGAAATTATTCGGTGGTCTGGAGAACCTGAAGTCACGAATCGACGGGAAACTTTACGAACTGGGATATACAGCCAACACTGGCATCCACACCACGCCCCTTGCCGCGCTTTGTTTTGCCGAAGCAGGTTTTGCCGAAGCCAACAGCATCGAAGCGCTGCTATCTCTACCCATCACTTGCTTACGAGCAGATGAAAAGATTATTGAATCCCTGAAGCAAATGGGTATCCAAAATATTGGAGGATTGCTGGCGCTACCCATGGATGGTTTGAGTCGACGTTTTGGTGTTTCCTTTGCTGATTACCTGCAAAGACTCATCGGTGAAAAGCCGGATCCACAAAAGTTTATCAGTGAAACTCCCCGTTTCTTCAGTGACATAACATTTCTTTCTGATATCACAAACATCCAGTCACTGGCTTTCCCGGTAAAAAGATTGTTGTCGGAATTCTGCGATTTCCTGCAGGCACGCCAACTGCACATCAACCAGATGACATTCAAACTTTCCCACCGAAACCATGATCCGAAAAGCTTCACCATCTATCTGGCTAGTCCGGAAAATGATGCAGCGATGTTCCTCATGCTGACACAACTGCAATTAGACAAGATCAACGACATGCCTGAGGTCGATAATCTCTGCCTTGCCGCTAACACATTCTATCCGGCAGATTCCGTTTCCGATGATCTGTTCCACAACATGCACAGCCTTGAGCGTAATAACAGCCTTGAGCGCAGTAACAGCCCTGAGCGTAATAACAGCCCTGAGCGAATTCAGAGCAAAGCTGACCTGGATCGCACCAACCGTTTGCTTAATATGTTCCGTGCACGGCTGGGACCACAAACCTGTTTCGGTTTGTCCCTGGCCAATGATCATCGCCCGGAAAAGGCCTGGAAAACTGTTCACCTGAACCAGAAAAACTACTGGTTTCCCGAGAATGAAAAAGAAGACAACCCAAGACCGCTGTATTTGCTGAACGTACCACAGGAACTCAAGGCAATTCATCATTTACCGAGTCTTGGCGGGCAGCTGGAATTAACCCGGGGACCGGAAAGGATCGACTTTGGCTGGTGGGATGGCAACCAATCTGCACGGGACTATTACATCGGCCGACACCCATGCGGTGCTCTCTACTGGGTGTTTTCAGAAAAGAGAAGCGGAAAATGGTTTTTGCATGGTATTTTTTCCTGATGTAATTGGGAAAATTGGGGTCAGAGTAAAACTCCCCATTATTCAGTGATAATATAACGGCAGTGATGAGTTTTTACTCTGACCCCAATTTTCTAGCCCCGAGAACAAGCATGTCGACATTCCACGATCTTAAAATGGAAGCAATTAACGGAGAAACAGTGTCTTTTTCCGAGTACCGTGACCAGGTATTGCTTATCGTTAACCTGGCGAGTCAATGAGGCCTCACACCACAGTACGCAGGTCTGCGTGCATTGCATGAACAGAACGAAGGATTCCAGGTATTGGGATTCCCCTGCAACCAGTTTGGCAAACAGGAACCAGGCAACAATGAGGAAATTCTGGAATTCGCCAGATCAAAATACGACGCTAATTTTCCAATGTTTGCCAAAATAGAAGTCAATGGGGACGGTGAATGTGATCTCTACAAGTGGCTGAAATCTGAAAAAGCCGATCCTGAGAGGAGCGCAGATATTGCCTGGAACTTCACCAAGTTCCTGGTCGGCAAGGACGGTGAAGTCCTGGCGAGATTTGAACCCAAGACGACACCGGAGGAAATAGGCGAGTATTTAGCGCCCGTATAAATTTCATTTCCACCAGGGTTATAAAAAGTAAACCCGTTTATCCTGGCATTTTCACCATGCCAGGAAGTTGCGATCTATTGTCACCGGAACGAAAAGATTAAAATCACCAGATGAACGAACAATCAGACCACAAAGCAGGTTACCTGGCGAAGAAGCAGCGTTACGACAATATGATTACCCTCTTCGGTCGCAAGCCGGTTTTAGAAATACTTCAATCGTCGAATACCGATATACACCGGCTACATCTGGCGACCAGCAACAAATCATCGCCTGTCATGGATGAAATTGAGGAACTGGCCGTCTCAAGGCGTATCGACATTCACCACCACAATCGACAGGAACTTTCGCGAATATCAAAGAATGCCCGACAGGATCAGGGCGTGGCAGTGGATATTGTGGCCCCGAATTACCAGTCGCTCAGCGAGCTGGCGGCGCAGGATATAGGGCCCGGGTTCGAACTTCTGCTGCTGGATCGAATTACCAATTCCCAGAATCTAGGAATGATCATCCGCTCAGTCGCTGCCTCTCCTTTAGCCGGAATGATCCTGCCCAAAGCAGGTTGCGCCAGACTCGACCCTTTGGTTTTCAAAGCAAGCGCCGGAACTCTGCTCAAGGCGACCATCTATCATTGCGCAAACACGAGCTCGGCAATTCCGGAACTGAAACGAATGGGATTCACGGTTTGCGGGCTAGACGCAAAAGCGACCATCAAACTGGCTAGCCTGCAAGACAATCTGCCACGGACTCTGGTTATAGGTAACGAAACTGACGGATTATCACCTGAAGTCAGGATGGCTTGCGACCAGCTGGTTAATATCCCACTGGCTAACCAGGTGGAATCTCTTAATGTCGCGGCTGTGGCGGCGCTTGTCGCATTCCGAAAAGTTGTCTAGCCAAGAGGCGTACAGGGCTGGTAGTCGGGACCGTTTTCAATTATTGTTGCGCGGCATTTTTCCCTAAACCCCGGCAGCACCTGATATTAAGCTATACATGAGACATTCCCTTGCAGCTTGCGCACTGCTTACGCTCTTCTTTCTGTCCGGTTGTGGTAGTGAAGATGGGTTTACCCCTGAACCACCGCCTGCAGGCCTACTTCGTGTGTTCAATGCGATCCCTGACTCACCCGGTTTAATCGTCAATTTTGAGAACCAGTCAATAGGGTTCATTGGCTTTAGTGAATCATCTGCATTCATCCCGGTCCTGCCGGAAGTCACCCGGACGCTGCGCATCGAATTTATCGAAAACAATGTCGCCACCCCACTGATCAGCAGAGACGTCAAGATCCCTGTAGATAACCTGCTGACGGCAATAATTGCCGGAACAATGGCTGATCCCCAATTGATTGTCATCAACGAAACCGCTACGGAATTTGTCGAAGGCGGAACCACATCAGAATTTCGCTTCGTACACGCAGCTACCGCTGCCACACCCAACGTCAGTATTCATCTCACGGCAGACGATGCCCCGGCGGGAGCTCCCCTTGCTTCCGTTTCCAGAAACTCGGCTACGGATTTGATCACGGTAGAGGCCATTGATAGCGCTCGGTTAAGAGTGTTCAGTTCCGATGCCGTATCATTATGGGATTCAGGAACGTTTCCTTTTGTTGCTTCGGCTCGCCCCCTGTTCGTTCTGCTGGATTATTTCGGACCCGGTGACACCGTCGTCCGTACGGTTGCTGTGGGTGCGACAACGACAGCCAACTTTCCAGACGAATTGATTACAAGCTCATTACGTTTTGCCAACATGATTTCTGATCGCACCGCCATCGATATGTACCTGGACGGAGTCCTGATGGCTGAAGGCTTACTTTTTGGAGACGTGGGTGATTATCGAACCCTTGACGCCGGTGTTTATACAGTCACTGTAACCACAGCTGACTCAATCGATGATGTTATCGCAGAAACATCGCTTACAACGACCAGCGGAGAGTTCAACACGGTGATTGCAACTGGCGTTGGTGATTTGAATAGCACGCTGGGTACGCAGGATGATCTGAGAAGGGTGGCATCAAGGGCGAGTATCGCTTTTAGCCACGTCGCGCCCGCAATCGGGAGCGCAGATGTTTATCTATTGGAACCGGGCCGGTCTGTCAATAATATTTTACCCAATATATCAGGGCTAAGCTCCCCTGGTGATGCACATATCAGGGTAGTTCCCGGGACCTACGACCTGACACTAACGCAAAGTGGCAACAATACTGTGGTGTTCGGTCCTGAACAAATCAACGTCGACGCAAATGGCCTGTACCGTGTTTATTTCACCGATTCCCCTGGTGGCGGAAGTCCTATCCAGATCATTCTTGGAGACCAGTTTAGTCCTGGCTTCAATCCATAGGGCAAAGGCGGAGTCGGCACCCCTGCATTTCTGGTTTGCATTCTGCAGCGGGTTGTTTATTCTCGGAAACTCTCCTCCCAGGACATATGACAATGAATCCGAAAGCGCCGAATTTGAAAGCTCCGGTAAACTGGAAAATCAAGAAACTGTCCGGCGCTCTCGGCGCTGAGATAACAGGAGTGTCTTTAGCCAAGGCTTCAGATACAGATATTGATTCCATAAAAAGTCTGCTTGTAGAACATATGGTCCTGTTTTTCCCCGGTCAGTCTCCCAGTGTCGACGAACACGTAGCGCTTGGCAGGCGCTTTGGCAAGCTGGAAGGACACCCAAACCTGAAAAATCCAACCAATAAGCATCCCGAGGAGATTTTCGAGCTTGCTGCGACCAGTGGTGGTGTTGCCGATGAGTGGCACACTGATATCACATTCCAAAAAAATCCGGCGCTGATGTCAATCCTGCATATGGTCACTTGCCCCGAAACGGGTGGTGACACCATGTGGACCAGTTTGTACGCTGCCTATGAGGAATTATCGGACCCGATGAAAACCCTCTGTGAAGGACTTACCGCGCTCCACGACGCGCTACCGCACAACCATCCTGAACAAATGACAATTCATCCCGTGGTCAGGATCCACCCGGTTACCGGCAGGAAAGTGCTATATGTGAATGAACACTTTACACGGCGAATCGTTGAGATGAATGCAACTGAAAGCGAGGCAATTTTAAATTATCTTACTAGATGGGTGAGTAATCCGAGATTCACCGTTCGTTATCGATGGTCTGCAGGAACCGTTGCCATGTGGGACAATCGTTGCACCCAACATTTCGTCCTTAACGACTTCGAAGGAGAACGGGTAATCCAGCGAGTCACCATTATGGGTGATGCCGTTGAAGGAGCCTGTGAACCAAAATGGCAACCATGGATCAGACCCGGTCGATCTTCAGCAACTAGCCGTCATGACCGGCAACTCTACAAATATCTCAAGAGCCAGGCGCTGGTCTAATCCAGGTGCATGCCGAACATGTAGCTGGTTTTTGACTCCTGAATCACATGGAAACCCAGATGCCTGTAAAATCCCAGCGCGCTCCCGTTTGCCTGGCTTACGCCAAAATGCAGCGCTGAAACCGAGTAATCCCGCAATCTGTCGCAGAACATTTTTATCATCTTGCGCCCATACCCCATACTTTGTCCGTTGGGAAGTATGTCAATGTGCAGGTGTGCAGGATATTCATTGCTAAGAGAAGGTGCCTGGTATCCCTGGTGGATGGCTCGAACCATCATGGCCGCCGGACTCAAATCATCATCCTCCGGCAAAAGATACTGCAGACGTAACTTCGGCCACCACTGGGCTTCACAGGTTTTCGCAAACGACACCGAGTCCCGGGTCCCTAAGATATATCCCAGGGCAATGCCATGGCTCGCCAGCACAAAACATAAATCAGGTTCAAAGGTCACGTAGGGCGCAGCATAACAGTGGCCCAGAATTCGATCATCGACGGTTCCGGTGGCATCTTCGCCGGCATTTCCGGTGAGCAGGCAAATCCTGTACAACATATCAATATCGCCCGGCTGGAATGGCCTGATTTCAAATTCCGGCGTCATTTGTGTCCATTCTCCCCGACTTTCTAATTTGAGGAACCTCCCCTATTATTCATATTTTAGCTGACGGCATACCATGGCAGCCCCAGAGAATAATACTCCAATGAATATTCATGAAAGCTACCGCCAGGAAGTGGCTATTTTACGAAAGCAAGAAGATGACAGGCAATAACCCGGCAAAAGATCGCCAGGCGATCATTGAAGTGATGAACAATTACGCCACTGGCCTCGATGCAAGAGACTGGAAACTATGGCGCTCTGTGTTTGCCGATGAAGTAACTTTTGACTTGAGTTCGTGGAATCAGGTACCTGCACGACTGCTTGAAACAGACCGTGTGGTGAAAAGCCAGGCCAGGATATTCGCCGAACTAAAAACCACCCAGCATTTTCTCACCAACCACAGGATTACAATAGAAGGTGATCGCGCACGTGGTATCGCCCATATGCGGGCCGAGCACTGGCTGCTCGAAAACGACGGCACGACATCCCGCTACACCATGTTCGGTTATTACGATGACAGATTCCTGCGTACAGACAGTGGCTGGAAGATGTATGAAATGCAGCTTAACGTCACGCAAACTGAAGGAGACCGCCGGGTGATGGATGAAGCGCAAAGACGTGCAAAAGCCAGGCGGCAACAGACATGAATTTAAGCGACTCTCAGCGCATTCAACTTCTAACGAGCGCTTTTACCAGAGAAAAATATCTTGGGTCTTGAAACCTCCGCACTACCTGTCGCGGCGCTACTAAAATCACGACGGGAAACCGTCGCCATCGCCGAATCGTCCACGGGAGGTCTTATCGCTGCCAGTCTGCTTGCGGTGCCCGGTGCATCCGCCTATTTCCTCGGAGGTGTCGTAATTTATACACGGGAATCGCGAAAAGTTTTCCTTAACCTGCCACAGGAAAAACTAAAGGGAGTGAAACCTCTGACAGAGGATATGGCCAGGATTTTCGCTGAAACCGTTCGAGCCGACCTCAACGCAACCTGGGGAGTTGCCGAACTGGGCGTCGCAGGACCCGGTACTACACCCTACAGCGACGAGGTCGGGATCAGTGTAATTGCAGTCGCGGGTCCTATCACTGCAAGTGAGACTGTCCGCACCGGCAGCGACAATCGCGAAGAAAACATGCACCAATTTACAGAGCAGGCCCTGCTTCTCCTGAAGGCCACTCTCGAACAATATCAAACTGAGGCGACATCATGATCGAAACCGCCACAACATTGTTTGAGGTCATCGACAAGGTGGCCTGGATTACACTCAACCGTCCTGACGCGCTAAATTCGCTCAACCCCGAATTACGCTGGCAGCTGTCGCAGCACATGGACGAAGTTGAAACCAACGAGGACATCTGGCTGGCGGTTATAACCGGTGCTGGAGACAGGGCGTTTTGTGCAGGTGCCGATCTAAAACATCGCGCCAGAGAAAGAGATGCCAGCGAAGAAGAAAAGACCCGCTGGCGGAAACTGGCACTGGAAACCCGGCATATTATCGAAAGGTGGCATATGCCAAAACCAATTATCGCTATGGTCAATGGCTATGCCCTGGGGGGCGGTCTCGAAGTGGCCATGTCATGTGACATCATTATCGCGGCTGACCATGCCGAATTTGGCCTGCCTGAACCCAGGCGCGGTCTCATAGCCGGCTCTGCCGGTGTGCATCGCCTTCCTCGCCAGATAGGACTGAAGCCAGCCATGGGTTATATGCTAACGGGTCGGCACATGTCTGCTAAACGGGCCTATGAACTCGGTCTTGTCAACGAAGTCGTCCCATTAGCCGATCTCAAATCCACGGTTGATGAATATGTTGCAGACATACTCCGCTGCGCGCCTCTTGCGGTCAGAGCGACAAAAGAAACCGCCATGCGCGGTCTCGATTATCCGTTGGCACAAGCTTTCTATACCCGGTATGAGGCCGAGATAAAACGACTGAACAGCGCGGACTCCCGGGAAGGACCAAAAGCATTTGCAGAAAAACGCGAGCCAAACTGGCAGGGAAAATAAAAATTCCTTAGTCCCTCTTTACCAGCAATTGCAAAATGTACGAATGGTCCATCGCTACCTGGAATATCAGGTTTCCATCACCCTGCTCTTCTTTATCCCCGGTGTGATTCACGCCCTGTTTGTAGTGCACAATCATCTTGCTGACAAACGCACCGACCAAATCGTGGATGCTATTAAGGAAAAGGAAAATTCATGACGGTGAGAATCTGCTCGCTTGTCATCCTCTTACTACTGACTGCCTGCGAGAGTGCCTACTATGATGCGATGGAAACCATTGGCATCCACAAGCGCGACATCCTGATCAGTGGTATTGAGGATGCCCAGGAAGCCCAGGAGGAAGGCCAGAAACAATTCAAGAGCGCTCTCGAGCAGTTCAGGTCAGTAGTCGATTTTGACGGTGGAGAACTCGAACTAGTCTATGACAAGCTCAACAACGAATATGAAGACAGCGTCAGGGTTGCCGAGGAAATCAGCGATCGCATCGATGCCGTGGAATCAGTCGCCGATGCGCTGTTCGATGAATGGGAATCAGCACTCGGCGAGTACTCCAATGCCAATCTGCGAAGAGACAGTCAGCGCCAGCTAAAAGATACCCGGCGCAGGTACGGGCGGCTCATCGCCTCGATGCACAAGGCAGAACGCACCATCGAGCCTGTACTTTCAAGCCGCAAAGATAACGTTCTGTACCTGAAGCACAATCTGAACGCGCGGGCCATTACCTCGCTCAAGGGAGAACTCGGCAACGTCAACCGGAATATCACTCGTTTGATTGAGGCCATGCAAGACGCGATTGACGAATCTAACTACTATATCAATCAAATACGCCAGGGTTAAAAACGACAATCGATGTACTGCTCATTCAGCCTCCCGGAATTCGGGGCATAAGAAATACCTCGGCATCATCAGGGATCTGCGTCCCCCAATTGTCGCGATATATTTCCCCGTTGATGGATACCGCGATACCCTCATCAAGATGCTTGCTCATCCTGGGATAACGTTCAACGAGTCTGGTCAGCAACTCACGGATCGTCGCCGCATCAATTTCAACCTCTGCCTCGTCATCGACTGCAGACTGGAGCGTACCCGTCAGCTTGACCTGAAGCATGGTTTGGAGGCGCAGCCCGGTACCTAACTGCCACTCGCCTCAACCAGCGCCTTGAGGATTCGCGGCGGGGACATTGGTACATGACTCAGGCGTACGCCAACGGCATTCGATACGGCGTTACCAATCGCTGCGAGCGGCGGGACAATCGATGTCTCTCCCACTCCACGCACCCCATAGGGATGGTTAGGATTCGGGATTTCAAGGATTTGAGTATCTATAAACGGAATGTCAGAGCACACCGGCATTCGGTAGTCGAGGAAACCGGCGTTCTGCAGACGACCATCTTCTCCATAAATGTATTCTTCATTGAGCGCCCAGCCAATTCCCTGGACCGCACCGCCCTGAAACTGCCCTTCCACATAATCAGGGTGAATGGCTTTACCGGCATCTTGAATAACCGTGTAGCGGATCACTTTTGTAGCGCCCGTTTCCGGATCAACTTCGACATCACAGATATGGCTGGCAAACGATACTCCAGCGTTGTCTGCTACCACTTCACTGTGGCCCGCAATCGGCCCACCCGTATTAGGTGCCTTGGCAGCAATTTCCTTCAGGGACAGCTGTGGCAGGTTGCCGTGTTTCTTGCCCATTGCCTTCGCTTCACCCTTCTCCCAGACAACAGCCTCCACCGGGATCTCCCACATCTGGGCGGCTCGTTTTCGCAACACCTCGATGGCATTACGTGCCGCAAATATTGCAGCCATACCGGAAGAGAAGGTACCGCGACTGCCTTCGGTCATATCGTTGAAGCCGAGTGAGGCAGTATCGGCAATATTTGTTATCACCTGATCGTAGGGGATACCTAATTCCTCCGCGGCAATCAGTGACAGTGACGCGCGCGAACCTCCCACATCGACCGTGCCCACGGTGAGTGTGACGGTACCGTCAATCCCGATATTGAGATCGGTACAGGTTTGCCCGCCAAAATTAAACCAGAACCCACAGGCCATGCCCCGACCCTGATTTTTACCCAGCCGGGCTCTCATATGCGGGTGATTTTTGACCGCCTCCAGGGTCGGTCCAATTCCAATCGGACCATAGGTTGGGCCGTAAGATGCGAGCGTACCCTCTTTCGCCGCGTTCTTGATGCGAAAATCCACAGGATCCATACCAATCTCGGCTGCCACCAGATCCATGGTACTTTCGACGCCAAAGGCGGCCATGGGTGCCGAGGGCGCCCTGTAAGCGGCAACCTTCGGACGGTTGCAGAGGATATCGTAGCCAATCGATTTGACGTTCTTCAGGTCATAACAGGCAAACGATGTCATCGCGCCAAGCATGCCCCAGATATTCGGGAAGGCGCCGTTTTGATAGCGTAATTCGGCAGTCGCGGCGGTGATGGTGCCATCTTTCTTTGCGCCTATTTTTACATCTACCGATGTCGAACAGGTTGGACCGGTGGCGCGGAATACCTCATCACGACTCATGACAAGCTTCACCGGGCGGTTTGCCTTTCGGGACAGGGCAAGTGCAACCGGCTCCATCCACACGTGGGTCTTGCCGCCGAATCCCCCGCCAATCTCAGACGCCGTTACCTTAAGTTTGGCGACATCCATGCCAAGTAACGACGAGCAGATATTACGGAACGTAAAGTGACCCTGGGTTGTTACCCATAACTCACCGGAACCGTCCGGCCTGACACTGGCAAGGCAGGCATGTGGTTCGATGTATCCCTGGTGGGTCTGTTCGGTCTTGTAACTTCTTTCGACAATCACATCAGCCTCAGCGAAACCTGCCTCAACATCTCCGTGGCCAAATTCAGTACGTTGCGAAATGTTTGACGGCCGTTTTGGTTTAGGTTCAACACCCGCTGTAAAGACCCAGTCCTGGATTATAGGAGCGCCGGGTTTTATGGCCTCGTCAACATCGGTCACATGCGGCAGCACCTTGTAGTCGACTTTGATGAGCTTCAGTGCCTTCTTCGCGGTTTGTGCATCAATCGCGGCGACCGCCGCGACCGCATGCCCGTCGTACAGGGCACGACCACGTGCCATGCAGTTTTCGAGAATGTCCAGCATGGCACGATCACCGTCGGTAAGATCAGGCAGGTCAGCACTGGTGAGAACCGCTTTGACACCTTTGAGCCTTTCCGCTTTTGATGTATCGATTTTCCTGATCGTTGCGTGAGCATGTGGTGACCGCAGAATAAGCCCTACGAGCTGCCCTGGCGCCGAGGTATCGGCCCCGAATTTGGCACGGCCAGTGACCTTGTCAATACCATCCGGGCGCTTCGGGCGAGTGCCGATAACATTGAATTTCTGGTGTGTGTAACTGGTATCTTGTGGCATATCTGATTCCTTAATGTCAGTCGCTGGAACGAGGTTACTTTTTCCTCATCTGTTTGGCTGCAGCCTGCACTGCTCGTACAATTTTGTCGTAGCCGGTGCAGCGGCAGAGATTACCGGCGAGACCATAACGGATCTCTTCCACGGTCGGATTGGGGTTGCGATCAAGCAATGCCTTGGCTGCAATCAGGAAACCTGGCGTGCAGATGCCGCATTGCAGCGCAGCGTGTTCGATGAACTTCTCCTGCAGCGGATGAAGTTTGTCTCCATCTGACAATCCCTCGACAGTTGTTATTTCCCGACCATTGGCCTCAACCCCCAGGACAAGACAGGAACAGACCAGGCGGCCGTCGAGGGTAATACTGCAGGCGCCGCAATCACCCGTGCCGCAGCCCTCTTTTACACCGGTCAGACCAACGCGGTCACGTAGTGAGTCGAGTAACGTTTCATCCTGTGGACAGGCATATTCAACTGCATCACCGTTGATAGTTGTAGATACGAGTACGCTGGGCATTAAGCACCTCCTGCACGTTGATAGGCGATTTTTGCAGCGCGGCGTGCGAGGACACCCACCACTCTTGTTCGATATTCTATAGTGCCGCGCTTGTCATCAATTGGCTTGCACGCATTGGAACAGGCTGCTGCCAGCTTCTCCAATGCCGCATCGTCAAGCTTCGAGCCGACAATGGCTCTTGCAGCAGCTGGCACCAGCAAAGGAGTTGCCGCCACCGCACCAAGCGCTACCCGGGCGGACTTGATCACGCCACGCTCGAGTTTAAGACTGATGCCGGCACTCACCACGGCGATATCCATTTCAGTTCTTGGAATAAAACGCAGGTATGCGTCACCGGATTTTGGAGGTCGCCGTGGCAGGATAATTGCTTCAATGACCTCACCTCTGGCAAGTGAGGTCTCGCCTGGGCCGGTAATAATTTTTTCAATCGCGACCGTGCGGCGCTTCTTCTTGCCGACGATGACCACTTTGGCAGCGGCCGCCATCAACGCCGGGACACTATCGGCAGCGGGCGATGCGTTGCACAAATTGCCGACCATGGTGCAGCGACCCTGGATCTGATCCGAGCCAATCAGGTTGGCGGCTTCAACCACACCAGGCCACGTTTTCTTCAGTTTTTTATTTTCGCCAAGTTCTGCACACGATACTGCCGCGCCAATCCTGGTCCCTGATGCAGTGGTCCTGATCGATTGCATGGCCGCTATGCCCTTGATGTCAACGACCAGGTCGGGTTCGATCAAATCCAGTTTCATTCGAACCAGTAGATCCGTGCCCCCGGCAAGGACATAGGCGTCGCCTCTCTCCCTCGTTAAAAGCGCTACCGCTTCCCTGGTAGTGGTAGGTGATTCAAATCTCATGTTCAATCCTTGGTGCCTGAGGAAGGGCAGTATAAACCACGTTAGTGGCTAGTTGGCAATGGACACCTTGTCAGCCCTAAACAACCGTCCTTTTTTTCGTTAAGGTCCCGGTTCCACCTCCAGGAATGTTCGTCTTTCTTCGAGGATGAACTTCTTATCCTGCGCAAGTTGAAGATTCTCTTTCCGGTATTCGATGATGCAAGTTAGTTTCATTGGTATTGTCCTCCTGAGGTCTTTCGCCCATTTTATCAAACAGCATCAGCTATACTTCGATCTTCACCGAACTTTGGATGTATGGAGATGCACAACAAACCGAATATCTCGCAGATATCGTCACTGATCGGAGATCCTGCCAGAGCAAAGATGATGATAGCGCTTTTGGGAGGAAAAGCATTGAGCGCAAGTGAACTAGCGCTGGAAGCGAACATCACTTCACAAACTGCAAGCAGCCATCTGGCCAAGCTTGTCAAGGGTTCACTAATTGCCGTACAGAAACAAGGTCGGCACAGATATTTTCAACTCAAGGGACAGGAGGTTGCGAAACTTCTGGAATTGTTGCTACACCTGTCGTCCGGAGTCGAACACTCTCACGTGAAAACCGGACCCCGGAACCCTGAACTTCGAACAGCCCGCGTTTGTTACGATCATCTGGCGGGAAGAATTGCTGTTCAATTATTTGAGTCCGTGAGCAGCAACGGCTATCTCGCGTTTCGTGATGGCCAGGTAAATTTGACGGCTAAAGGACGAACTTTTTTTGAAAATCTGGGCGCCGACCTGGAACAAATGAGGACCAAGCGCCGCCCTCTTTGTCGATCCTGTCTGGATTGGAGCGAGCGCCGCCATCATCTTGCCGGATCGCTCGGTCAGTGGATACTAAGCGATCTGTTCAAGAAGAGGTGGGCAAAGAAGGACCCAGATTCCAGGGTCATAGGTTTTACTAAAAAAGGCCTGGATCAATTTAGCGAATTGTACTTTTCTGGAATCTAGTCAGAACATTGCCTACTGACGGCCCACGAAAACCGAATAAAATAAATTTTAGCGGTATCCATCCGTCGCAATCAAGCGCTCTTTTTTAACTAATTTATCCTGTCTGGTGAAAAATCGGCCAGGTATCCAGCAGCTGATCGCCCTTGAATGGGTAGAGATCGCCGAACTGAAGCATCACATGCTCGCTCTGGGTCGGCCGCAGAAACATGTAATCGTCAACTTCAAGGTCAACAGCCGTCGAGGTCGTGATCGGGCTCTGATTGGTACTCT
This sequence comes from Pseudomonadota bacterium, assembly GCA_022571415.1. Classification (GTDB taxonomy): domain Bacteria; phylum Pseudomonadota; class Gammaproteobacteria; order Pseudomonadales; family Azotimanducaceae. The sequence goes on along the minus strand of JACZXW010000020.1, from coordinate 16,055 downwards.
GATAAATGGGATCGGCGACGCCAGGCGGAGACACGACACGCGCCTTCCAGTAACCACCGTAAATATAGTAGAGCCTCCTCATATTCGGATTCCACAAAGGCAGCAGCTTTGCCAGCGCCGGATCGCCAGGAATCTTGAGTTCATCGTAACGTTTGAGGATGGGGGTGGCGATAAACAGCGCCGGTAAATTTTCATTAAGATGGTAGGTGTCAAAATCCGTTGGTTTAACTACACCGGAACCTGCCGACAAGTCGTTCATGGTTTTATCACGATGATAAATGCCGAGCGTATGGCTGCCAGCACCATTCAAGGTGAGCTTTTCAGCATCGAACCCCGCTGTCTTTGCCTGATCGATAAAACCTTTGAAAATATCCAGGACCTGACGTACGGCAGGATGTGCGAGGGACGCTTGTAAGCCAGTTAGATGTGGCTCATAGCCCATTAAACCGGTGAACTGCAAATGTTCAGGGTCTTTCCCGATGCTACTGAGAAGCGGAGCCAGGGCGTCGGGTTCAGGCAGGCCGCCCCGATGCAGGCCGACGTCAATCTCAAAATTGATCCGCATTTTGATACCCAGTTGGCGAGCGAGCGCCTGATACTGCTGCAGCCGTTTGGGTGTATCGATTAGCCACTGAACCTGGTTCGCTGCATCATATTTTGTATTGCCGAGTTTTTTATAAAAGGTCGCAGCAGCAGCGAGGGGCATCGGCTTACCCAGCAGCGTGTCCGACTCGGGAAAGGCCTCCGCGATAGCATTTAGAAAAGGTTGGTGGAATACCATCAAGGAGGTCGTCCTTGCACGCCGCATCACCTGCTCCAACAATGGCACAGAGGGCAGGGATTTAACAACGACTCGATAGATTTTCTCTCTACCGACGGAATTTACGATAAGATCAATGTTGGTGTTCATCCGCTCCGTGTCGATAAGCATCACGGGTCTTCCTGGGCCATCACGTTTCAACAGACTGTTCAGATTCGAAAAATAATCGTTGTGCGGTGCACCCATATCATCCGGTCGCCACAGCACCCCGGCCCCACCCGCAGCCAATGCGATGCCCGCGCCGCCCACTAACAGCGAACGACGTTTCATGTCGTTACACCAAATAGCTTGCGCAGATGGTCGTTTAACATCCTTCCCTGGGGATCCAGGCTGGCGCGAATTTCGAGGAAGCGTTCAAATTCAGGATAGAGCTTGCTCAGTTGATCGGCCCCCAGTGAGTGGATCTTGCCCCAGTGGGGTCGCCCGCCATATTTCCAGAAAATGGGTTCGATTAAATCGAAATAAGGTCGATAGTCTTGACTCGCCGTCCGATGAATCGAGATGGACGCATGATCTTCATGGCCAGAGCTCATACTCAGCCAGGTATCATCTCGCGATACGTAACGATATTCCAACGGGAATACGACATCGATTTTTTTATCACTGATTGTTTTTAGGATTTCTTTAATACAGGGCGCACCGGCAGCGATGGGTACAGAGTACTCCATCTCGTTGAATCTGCTATTTCGGATATTAGTGAGAATTTTGTAGGAAGCATCTATTCGTTCGCTCGGTTCAATTTGTTCAGCAAGCGCGTTGACCAATGGTCGCCTCTCACCAGGCGCGACTGCCATCCATCCACGCATGGCTTCATCGAAGGCAGCTTCCTCTTCAGGGGTTGCCGGTGGATTTTTAACGGGATCATCCGTTTCCTCGGTTGACAGTGCGATCGCATAGTCCGAGTGTGTCAGTGGAAATATTTCGAAATGCCGGTAAACCGCGGCGTGTTCGTCAAAAGCGTCGAGTAGATCCTCGGTCTTCTCTACCCAGCTTTTTTGTTTCAACCGAAACGGCAACCGATTCCGCAACGACATTCGTGTGACAATCCCTAAAGCACCAACACTCACCCTGGCCGCGTTGAAGAGGTCAGGGTCAGACGCCGCATCCACATCAAGTAGATCTCCCGATGGCGTCACGAGTCGTAACCGGTTCACATAACCAGACAAACATTTGAAAGCGATTCCGGTACCGTGCGTCGCTGTCGCAGTGGCGCCAGCCAGGGTCTGCCGGTCGATATCAGGCAGGTTGAACATCGCCTGCCCTGCCGCCTCGAGTACTCGTCCAATGTCGCCCAGGCGCGTGCCTGCACCAAATGTTGCGGTTAGTGTTTTCGAATCGTGATCCAGTAGTCCCGCGAGCTGGTCAATCACGATCAGGTGCCCATCGGTCGGCACCAACGGTGAAAATGAATGTCCCGAACCGACGGGACGAACTGCACCATTCGTTGACGCCATAAAATCCGCCAATTGCTCTTCACTGGTTGCAGAAAAACGCGCCTTCGGAAAAGCGACTACACCCCCGGACCAGTTGCGCCAGGGCACAGAAGGTTTTGTAGAACTGAAGGCAGAAGCAGACCGGGTCGCACCGTAGAGTATCGCCAGCATACTGTTTGAAAGAAATCGTCGTCGACGCAACTGCACTATGGGGATTCCCCCAGCATGAAATCAATGAGCTCGACGAAGTCTTCTTCCTCGCAGGACATACAGTAGCCTAGCGGGGGCATATTATTATGCCCCTCGATGGTGTGCAGGAGCAGCGTTGCCCTCCCTTTGGCCAAGCGGGCTTCCCAATCCTCCACAAAACCTAACCGGGGGGCACCCCCAACACCGCTGACGTGGCACAACGCACAATTTTTCGCCCATTTTCCGGTTATATCTAATTCGGCTGAAACATCCTCGGGCGTCACCTCTGATGCTGCGGTTGATTCTTTTTTTGGATCCGCCTCTGTCGATTTACCACAGGCAAACAAAAGTAAGCACAAGGCACACGTGGTGAGTAACGAACGTATCTGTGACATTAGTATCGGTAGGTCGCTTCTATTCCTTAGGCTCTTGGGGTACCCAGGGACATCGTAACATTGTTACCAGAGAAGGCACTCGTGGCGAAGACAAATCCTCATACTCTGTCCTCAATATCCCGCTGTGGTTGTCGTGACTAGAGTGCCATCATCAGAAAACCCGTAAAAGCAGCATTGTTTGGTGACAACGACGGATCTACCATGGATTTCATTTCAATAATGGTCGTGCGATAGGATTCATAAAACGCCCAGGAAGGTCGCGGTCTGTAGATAAGATGGTCAAGCTCCAGCTGCTCAATGATTCTCTTTGTGGTCGTTGGTTTGACAAACACCTCGGCCTGAAGATCGAAGTACAACAAAGCGATTGTTATCAGGCTCCACCTTGCGACCTTGCCATCTGCCATAAGGTCAAGCATGTCGTTAAAGCCAGCTTCCTGCTTGCCATGAAGCAACTTCTTCAGGCCTTTTGCCAACGCTGATCTGTCTCTCGAATTAAGAGAGTTGACAAAATCCCGGAATTTGGGTTTTTCAAACATCGAGACCATCGACGAACGGGAAATGATCTTGATCAGGTTGCCAAGCAATTCGTTGGGTCTCTTGAATTGCTTTTTCGCGAAGACCTCGCGAGTAAACTCGCTCATCTTGTCAACCGGGTGCTTCTTGCCGATTTTCACCATATCCGGGTGATCGAAACCGCCAGGGTATTGCTGCAAAAAATGCGCTTCCGCGAGTTTGAGTTTATCAAGGTTCATGGCAATGCCGGGTACAGAGATCGATGAAACGTGGATGTCCTGTATAACCTCCTGCGAAAACACCTAACCTACAGAGTTTGCGCTTGACGGTATCAATATAGTGTTGAAGTAAAAAATACGGAGTCGCTGCAAGTAGCTATGATTGCATCTGCTTTAGCGTTGCTTTCATTTGCTCGTGCATCATGTTGATCGCTTGCAAAGGCCGGATCATTACTTTGAACTCAATGATTTTGCCTTCGTCATTCCAGGTAATAATATCCACGCCATTAATATACTTACCATTAATTTCCGATTCGAATTCAAGCACCGCATGATTTCCGGAAAGTATTTCTTTGGTGTACTTGAAGTTGGAGTTCGCAGAACCGGGCGCTCTGTCTTTATCACCACCACTAAAGGTATTGCCCGCGGCGCCTAGATAGAGTTTTGTGAGGTCTTTACCTCTCTGTGGTGAAAACACGATCGGCGAGAAGAAGGTGCAATCGTCTGCCAACAGTTCATCCAGGCCTCCGGGGAATTCACCTTTTAATTGCAGATGCCAGTTTTTCATGTTTTCTTCGATCATGTCTATTTTTCCGTTTACTTTGTTGGGGATAACCAAAGACACGTATCCTACTAAATATGCATACGATTAGAACCAGAGACAGTAAACTCAGTAACGATCCCCCGGATACGACCCCGGCTCTATCTAACCAGGGTACTCGTTGTACTGGGTTGCATCATCCGTGATTTCCACCCAGGGCGCCTTGGACCCGACAAAGTAATGTGCGGAGGTTTTAACCCCCGGATCATCATCTAAAAGACCGGCAGGCACGTAGGTCTTGTCACCCATCACCATAGGCAACGGCGCGCCGCACATCTTGCAGAAGGATCGGGTACCTTCCGCTGAGGACTGATATTTCGTCACACAATCTTCACCGTCCAGCAATTTAAAACTAGCGGAATCGCACCCGGCAAAGGTTGCAAAGGCCGCTCCATGTGCTTTACGGCACATGGAGCAGTGACAATCCATCATGTCCTTGAATTCTCCATTTACCTCAAACCGATATGCACCGCACAAACATCCACCTGTAATCATATTCCTTCTCCCGCAATCATTGATCAGTCTGTCGCGCCCTCTTCCATCAGGTCTGCAGAGATTCACTTATACGCCTCCCTACTGCAACTCAACCCGGATCAAGGCTTCTATAGGGGTCGCTACCAGGTGGCATTGAGGTAAGAGGCGCTAATGCAAGTCTAGATCTACCGCTTTTTTAAACCGAGTATAGGGCGAATTAACCACCTTTTAGCACGTCAGTGGCAAAGTATCATCGGCACAAATCAAATTCCGGATTTTCCAAATTTTCCTGATTCCCGGTGGTGTCACCCCTCACAAAGAAGGGTTGATTCGTCAACAGATTTGCCGGTGGTGATCGGTTTGTGGGCACGGCTCCCTGAGCGAGTCCCAGGTGCGCCAATTCCATCGTAAATAGTGGTCTTGCATGGACCCATAATACTGTATATATTTACAGTATCTGTATATATAAACAGTATTTGTACTTTTATGAAAGAGAGAGATCCTTCGGTCGTGCGCGACCCCGGTCCGGCTCAGGATGACTGGGTCTATGCCGAACTGCATTGCATCAGCAATTATTCGTTCCTGCGCGGCGCATCGCATCCGGAAGAACTGGTGATGCAGGCGTCAAAACTTGGTTATGCGGCGCTCGCCATTACTGATGAATGTTCAATGGCAGGCGTGGTCAAGGCACATGTTGCCGCCAAGGAATGTGGCCTTAAACTGGTTGTTGGCAGCGAGTTCCACCTGGACGAGGATATTCATCTGGTGTTGCTCGCCAAAAACCGTATCGCCTACGGACAGATCTGCAACCTCATTACCATTGGCAGGCGCAGGGCGAACAAGGGTGAGTATCAGCTCGCCATCAAGGACCTGGAATTCGCCATGGACCAGGCTCTGGCAATATGGGTCCCGGGTAGGGTCGAGCCCCACCATTTAGACTGTGGCAAGCGACTGCACCAATTTTTTTCGGGTCGGCTCTGGCTTGGCCTGGAAATTTTCCCCGATGGACATGAAATTGAATGTTATGAGCATGCACTTACTTTATCTAACCAGTTGAAACTACCCCTGGTCGCAGCTGGCGATGTGCATATGCACCATCCTGACAGGAAGCCATTGCAGGATGTTGTCTCTGCCATACGCATGCGCCAATCGGTCCGGCTTGCCGGACGTTTGCTGTTTACCAACCGGGAAAAATACCTGCGCCCAGTGGCGGTGATTGAGGCCCTCTACCCTGCCGAACTTCTTGCTAACACATTGCGGATAACCGGCCTGTGTGACTTCTCCCTAGATGAACTTCGCTATGAATATCCGAAAGAACTGGTACCGCCAGATCTCAGTGCTTCTGCATATTTGCGGCAACTGGTGGAAGAAGGCGCCAAAGTACGCTGGCCCCATGGAGAGAAACGCCAAGTCAGGGAGTTGATCGAGAAGGAACTGAAACTGATTGCAGAACTGCAATACGAATATTACTTCCTCACCGTTTTCGACATCGTACATTTCGCCAGGAGTCAGGGCATTTTATGTCAGGGACGCGGCTCTGCCGCCAACAGTGCGGTGTGTTACTGCCTTGGGATCACCGAAGTAGATCCTGATAAAATCAACCTCCTGTTCGAACGGTTTATATCAAAAGAGCGGGATGAACCACCCGACATTGATGTAGATTTCGAGCATGAACGTCGTGAAGAAGTTATCCAGTATATCTACAAAAAGTATGGCAGGCACAGGGCTGCTCTTGCTGCTACCGTTGTTACTTACCGGCCAAAGAGTGCCATCCGGGATGTAGGCAAGGCCCTCGGTATGGACTCACAACTCACTGATCATCTCGCCAAGTCTTTGTCCTGGTGGGACAAGAGAGAAATATTACTGACAAGATTTGAAGAAGCAGGTGTTAATCCCCGCAGCCCGATCATTGGTCAGTTTCTGGAACTGATCAACCAGATACTGGGGTTCCCACGGCACCTGTCGCAACATGTTGGCGGTTTTATTATCTCAAGTGGCCCCCTTTGCCATCTTGTGCCCGTCGAAAATGCCGCCATGGATGAACGGACGATTATCCAGTGGGACAAGGACGATCTTGAATCACTGGGGCTGCTTAAAATTGATGTACTGGCGCTGGGCATGCTGACTTCGATTCGCAAAAGCCTGCATATGATCAATGCCTATCGTGGAACGCAATTGTCACTCGCCTCAATTCCTGCCGAAGATCCCCTGACCTACCAGATGTTACAGAGAGGTGACAGCATTGGTGTATTCCAGGTTGAATCCCGCGCCCAGATATCCATGCTGCCCAGGTTAAAACCAAAGTGCTTCTATGATCTCGTTATTGAGGTTGCCATTGTAAGGCCGGGGCCTATCCAGGGGAAAATGGTCCACCCCTATCTCAAGCGCAGAAATGGTGAAGAGGAAGTTACCTATGCTAACGAGGCAGTCAGGTCTGTGCTGGAACGCACGCTGGGAGTGCCTATTTTCCAGGAACAAGTGATTAAACTTGCGGTCGTCGCTGCCGGTTTCACGCCGGGCGAGGCCGATCAGCTCAGGCGCGCCATGGCAGCCTGGAAACGCAAGGGAGGCCTGGATAAGTTCCAGCAAAAACTCGTCGGGGGTATGCTGGCGCGGGGTTATGACCGGGAATTTGCCGAACGTATTTTCGAACAGATCAAAGGCTTCGGTGATTATGGCTTTCCCGAATCCCATGCAGCCAGCTTTGCCCTGCTGGTTTATGTCTCTGCCTGGCTTAAATGCCATGAACCTGCTGCATTTTACTGCGGTCTGCTAAACAGCCAGCCCATGGGATTTTACTCCCCCTCACAACTGATTCAGGACGCAAGAAGGCATGATGTTGAGATCAGGCCCGTCGATATTGAACACAGCCAATGGGAGTCGACCCTGGAGCTGCCAGCAGTTACCCCCGGCAAACAGCTGCCAACCCACAGCCCACAACCGGCGATTCGATTAGGATTCCAGCGCATCAAGGGATTCAGGGAAGAATCCGCTACGCGTATTATTAGCGCACGCAGCCAGTCGCCAATCCTCAGGATTGATGACATCGCAAGAAGGGCGCATCTGGACCGAGGCGACCTGTCGAGGTTGACCGAAGGCGGCGCCTTCAAGAACCTGTCAGGGCACCGCTACCAGACACACTGGGAGGTAAAAGGTATTCTTCCTGAGGCCCCCCTCTTAAGTCAGGGAGCAGAAGAAAAAAGTCATTATGGCAAGGTAAACCTGCCTGCCCCGCTGGAAACCGATGACCTGCGCGCTGACTATACCAGCCTGGGCCTGACACTTGGCCGACATCCAATGGCCATGCTAAGAGAAACCGGCGAGCCTTTCAGCCAGTGTAAAACCGCTAAAGAGCTGGAAGATCTTGGCCATGGCCGTTTTGTCCAGGTGTCAGGCATTGTCACCGGCAGGCAACGACCCTCCTCTGCTTCCGGCGTCCTGTTCCTGACCCTGGAAGATGAAACCAACAATATCAATGTGGTGATCTGGACTCGCATTCTCGAGCAATACCGGTCGGCGGTTGTACAGGGCCGCCTGTTGAAGATCAAGGGTGTGGTGGAACGAAAGGATTCTGTTATTCATGTTATCGCGGGCCATGTTGAAGACCTGAGCCAGTACCTGGAACATTTTGCGCTGAAGTCGAGGGATTTTCGCTAGGGAGGCTGATCGAGACTAGCTACTCAAATTTGCTACTATGAAAGATGTTTGGACTACGCAAGCTTATATCTACAAGGTTAAGATCTATGACGCGCTTCAACAAATTCATAACGGCATCCATTTTGATCAGCATCGTTGTTTCAGCATGCACAGGTTCAGAGAATCAACAGGATACAAAAAACGCACTGATCATCCAGGCCGACTTCCCCGGACATGTAATGTCGGGTGTTGCCTACAATGTCAGTAAAGATCTGGACATCTTTAACATACGCCCGCTGATTCCCCTGTACGACATAAAGTCAGCAAGCGACAGTCTCGCCTACAATGCACAGACCTGGCCGCCGGGTACCGTGTTTGTGTCGGTTGTGGATCCGGGCGTCGGCACCGACAGGAAATCTGTGGTACTGGAAACAGACAACGGCTTGTTTTTTGTCAGTCCCGACAATGGCTCCTTGTCCGGTCCTGCCGCCCAGTATGGCATCAAAGCCGTGCGCGAGATTGATGAATCCGTAAATAGACGTCCCGGTACCAGCTGGTCGCATACCTTCCACGGACGTGATGTCTATTCCTATACCGGTGCAAGGCTCGCAGCCGGTGTTATTACATTCGAACAGGTTGGCCCAACGATGGAACCGGTTGTGATCATGCTCGAAGAGCTGACCGGGAAGTTTGAAAATGGAGACCTCTACGGTTTCGTCATCGGAGGAACGGGACGGCTGGGGAATATTTATTTCAGTATCGACCGCCCGCTGTTTGATGATATCGAGCCAGTATTTGGCGAGGTTTTCGACATCACCATTAAAAAAGAAGACGCCATCGTCTGGCAGGAAAGTACACCCTATACAAAATCTTTTGCCGAAGTGCCCGTTGGCAACAATCTATTGTTTATGAATTCGAGCGGAAATTTAAGTCTTGCCATCAATCAGGGCAATTTTTCCCATAAGTTCAATATAGGATCAGGAAAGGATTGGACCATAAAAATCAGCAGGCCTGCCGGTCCATAAATTGTGATCTGTTATAACATCCACTTGAAAAATAGAATCATCGGTCTCTGGATTGCGATATCTAGCCTTTGCTTCCTCTCCGCTTGCCAAAACGTCAACGAACCTCGTTACCTTATTCACGAATTTCGCTCTGTTGATCTAACAGTTCCATCGCGGGGCATATCCGTTCCCGCTACCTTTGTCTATCCGATCAGCTCCACCGCAGAAGCATTTCCGCTGATTGTAATGGCCCACGGGCATGCCGGTACCCGCCATGAAGCCGGCGGATTCACTCGTGTGGCTGAAGGCTTAGCCGCTCGCGGCATCGCCTCAATCAGGATGGATTTCCCGGGATGTGGTGACAGCTCTGAACCTTTTACCCACAACAACCTCACAAATATGCTCAAGGACATACAGGCATCGCGCAACTTTGCAGTGGCCCAACCTCAAATCAACGAAAACAGGGTGGGACTTCTCGGTTTCAGCATGGGAGGCCGCCTGGTGTTGATGCTTGCATCCGAAAACAAGAGCTACAAGATAATCGCTACCTGGGCACCCGCAGGATCAAACGGAGCGGATGCAGAATACGGTTTGATGGGTGGATATGCAGGTTACGAGTCACTAAAATCCCAGGCAGTAAGCCGGGGTTTCGCACCAGTGACGACATCCTGGGGACGAGACCTGCAATTGGGTCTGCAATGGTTTACCGATATAGAAAAAAGCACGCCGCTCGACTCCATCGCCCGGTTCAAGGGACCCATCCTTGTGCTCTACGGTGACCTTGACGATGTTGTCGTGCCACGTATTTCGGAACAGGTGATCGCTGCAGCCGCAGACAGTGTTGAAGTCGTACGTCACGTGATTAAAGGTGCCGGACACGGTTTAGGTTTGTTCAATGGCAACACCGCCGCAACCGATGAAGCCGTCAACACTACCGTTGATTTTTTCAGCCAGCGCCTAAACATCAACCGGTAAGCAACAGCACAATGCAATCTCCACAGGTTTCTTTGAATCTGATGCAGGGTTCATAGTAGATTAAACATATGGAATACAACCCTCATGCGATGGCTTTCTCTGACCCCCTGAATGTGGACGGGGTCGAAAAGCGAACTGCATTCGAAACCATCCGCTCCATTCTCCCCTTCCTTTGGCCTGAAAATCAAAGGGGGATGCAACTTCGGGTGATCATCGCCATTAGCTGTTTACTGCTTGGCCGTAGCGCTAATGTCTATGGCCCAATCGTACTAAAAGACCTGATTGATGGTCTTGAGACACTGGTTGCATCCAGTGCTGGTATTGATCCACAACAGGCACTCTCGGGGTTAGGTGTACTCGTATTGTTGTACGGACTCATGGTGCTTCTACCTGGCTTACTGACGGAAATCAGAGCCGCTGTATTTGTCCCGGTGTCGGAATTTGCGCAACGCGTATTTGGCCTGAAAGCCTTCAAGCATCTGCACGAACTCGGAATGAGATTTCACCTCGACCGGCGCACCGGGGGATTATCGAGGGCAATTGAGAGAGGCACGCGGGCACTGCAACAGGTAACCGGGCTGTTCGTGTTCAATATTGCGCCAACCCTGTTTGAGATCAGCCTCGTAACCACCTATCTTGCCGTGGCCTATCACCCCAAGTACGTACTGGTCATTCTTCTGGCGGTCACAGGTTACATCGCGTTTACCCTGCTGTTCACAGAATGGCGTACAAAATTCCGCAGGGAAATGGTCAAGCAGGAATCGAGAGCCACCACCATCGGGGTCGACAGCTTGCTCAACTTTGAGACGGTCAAGTATTTCGGAAATGAGAACTACGAGGCAGACCGTTATAACGACGCGCTGGTGCAATACATGGGCGCCGCGGTAAAAAGCCAGCACACGCTCGGTCTGCTCAACACCGGTCAACTAGTCGTGAGAGTGGTTTGCCAGGTCACCATACTTTTTCTGGCTATCCAGGATTATGCGGCAGGCAACCTCACCACGGGGGAAGTCGTGATGCTTAATACTTTTATGCTGCAGCTGTTTATCCCTCTCGGCTTTCTCGGTTCTTCCTATCGAATGATTCGTCAGGCCTTGGTGGATATGGAATTTATATTTCAGCTTTTGGATCTCTCGCCGGAAATTGAAGATTCCCCTGGTGCCGAACCGCTGGCTGTCAACCAGGCAAAAGTGTCATTTGACGCCGTGCATTTTAGTTACGACCCGGATAGAAAAATCCTGGACAGCATCAGCTTCGAAATTCCTGAAGGCAGGACCACTGCCGTCGTCGGTGCCAGCGGAGCAGGAAAGTCGACACTTGTCAGATTACTCTATCGTTTCTATGACACCCAAGCTGGTCAAATTTATATTGATGGCATTGACATTTCCAGTGTAACCCAGGCCAGCCTTCGCCAGGCTGTTGGCATCGTCCCCCAGGATACAGTTCTGTTCAATGACACCATCCGCTATAACATCAGATATGGCAGGCCTTCTGCATCAGATGAGGAAGTAGAATCGGCTGCGCGAACAGCAAGCATTCACGACTTTATCATATCGTTACCACGAGGCTACGAAACCCATGTAGGCGAACGTGGTCTTAAACTGTCGGGCGGCGAGAAACAACGAGTGGCGATTGCCCGCACCATATTGAAAGACCCGCCCATACTGGTGCTGGATGAGGCAACTTCCGCCCTGGACATCAAAACAGAGAGAGAGATCCAGGCCGCCTTGCTTGAAGTATCAAAAAACAGAACCACGCTGGTGATCGCACATCGACTATCAACGATTGTTAATGCAGACGAGATTCTGGTCATGGATCGTGGGAAAATTATTGAACGCGGAACACACAATGACCTGGTAAACGCAGATGGTACCTACGCAGAAATGTGGCATCGACAAAAGGAAGCTGCTGATGAAATAGAGAAAATCCAGGAAATTTTCAGCGGTGAAGAAATTCGCGATTTGCAACTTCAAACCAACGACACGGAAAAATAGTAAAACCTATGATCATTATCAGTAAAAAAGCACGGTTTTTGTCTCTGGGCATCATCTTACTGGCCATCGCTGTAGCTGGGATACTGTTGTATCAGTCCAGAATCAGGATTGTCGATTTCAGCCAGTATCCGGCAGGGCCAGAGCGAAAACAGGCGTTCTTCGACTACTTTTCACCCATCATTAAGGAGGAAAACGAAAAGATACTGCAGCATCGAGCCAGACTGGAGCAGATAATGATCGACCCGTCGAGAAGTAGCGGGGATATAAAGTGGGCATTGAACACAGCAAGTGAATATGGAATAAAAGATTTTGACGTCGAGAGTAAAACAAGCTGGCCTATCCTGCTGCATCGAGTGGATGCGATTCCACCTTCCCTGACGCTGGTCCAGGCTGCTAATGAAAGCGCATGGGGAACATCAAGGTTTGCAAAAGAAGGATACAATTTTTTTGGTCAATGGTGCTTTGAACCCGGATGCGGGCTGGTTCCACGTAGCCGTGAACCCGGTAAACAGCACGAAGTTGCGCAGTTTGATTCTCCCAGGCAGTCAGTGCAACGATATCTTTTTAACTTGAACACACACAATGCATACAAAAACCTGAGAAATATCAGAAGCGCGCTGCGCGAAGATGGAGAAGTGGTTACCGGGAGTAAGCTGGCAGAAGGACTGATCCGCTATTCAGCGCGTGGGCAGGACTATATTAGCGAACTGAAGGAAATGATCCGAATCAATAATCTGGAGCAGATGGATATGAATGCAACTGACCCAGCCCCGTTATGAGGGTTGCAAAGCCGCTATGCCTATATCTCCTGGGGCGACGAGATACAGGCATCCAGGTCTTTTAATATGCCGTCACTGATATTGTAGATCCAGCCGTGCACGGTAAGTTCAGCCCCCTCTTTCCACGCTTTCTGTAAGATAGTTGTATTGCAAACGTTAGTCACCTGCTCCCTGACATTGAGTTCACAGAGTAAATTCAGCATTTCCTCCTGAGCAAGCCCGTCCAGCTGATCCGCATTGAATCGATAGACATCCCTGATGTGGCGCAGCCAGTTATCAATAAGGCCGTGTTCGCGTTTCTCCATTGCGGCCTCAATACCACCACATCCATAGTGACCGCAGACAATGATATGTTTTACCTTGAGAACGTCGACCGCGAATTGGATGACGGAAAGACAATTCAGATCCGTATGGACGACAAGATTAGCGATGTTGCGATGAACAAATACCGCACCGGGAGGCAAATTGACGATCTGGTTAGCCGGTACACGGCTGTCGGAACAACCTATCCAAAGATATTCAGGATCCTGCTGCTGTGACAGCCTAGAGAAAAAATCTGGATTTTCCTGGCGACATTCAGCCGCCCAGGCCAGATTCCTGTCAAACAGATGCTTTAAATTTTTCAACCCGAGATTACTCCGCTATGCAACTGTCCATCTTAAGGATGGAGAAAAATAATCCAATCTCATCAAGGTTCAAACAACACGCCAGGATTCAAAATTGAATTGGGATCCAGTATTTTCTTGGCTGCGCGAAGCACGCTGCCATACAAACGCGGTGTCTGCCTCGACCATCCCTTCGCATGCATTCTGCCAACAGAATGATGGTGGGTGATGGTAGCCCCGGCCGATATCAGAACCTCACTGGCGGCATCTTTAATTGTTTGCCATTGTTCCGCTTCACCACCCGGGGCTCCCATGCCGCTAAACGTGTAGTAAGGTGCCGGCCCGTCGGTATACACATGCGTAAAGCGACAAGACAGGGTGTACGCCTCGCCAACAACTTCCTTTAGTACCCGGCCGACCTTGTCACGAACTTCGGCATCAAATTCCGGCCACTTATCCCAGGTAATGGCAGTTTCAAAAGTATCGCCGATCAATCCAAGACCATTGGTTAACCCTGCATTGACACCGATAAAAGAGTTACGCCAATTACCCACAGCCCCCTCCCTGCCGGTTGCCTGACCAGCACCATCAGATACCCGCACTTCATCATCATCAACTTGCCCGCCGTTTGCTCGGGCAATATCTACCGCCAGTTTGATAAACTCACCCTGGGGAACATCCGAGGATTCAAACCCTATGATGAGCAGCGCCTGCTTGCCATTAAGTCCTGCAGCACGGCCCGCCTCCTCCGGATCCAGTAACCTGAGATTAGCGGGCCACAGCTTCGCCTGCACCAGGTGACGAGTCGCTGTATAAGCCTTTTCCCAGGTTGGAAATACGACACCGGCAGTCGCCCTGAATACTGGACGCTTTTGAATACGCATCCATGCCTCTGTGAGAATTCCCAGGGTGCCCTCAGAGCCTATCACCATTCTGTCAGGGCTTGGCCCGGCACCACTGCCTGGTAGACGTCTTGATTCCCACCATCCTGCAGGTGTAATCATCCGCACTGATTCAACAAAGTCGTCTATATGCGTATGGTTTGTCGCGTAATGCCCACCGGAGCGCGTCACGATCCATCCACCCAGGGTCGACCAGGGAAAACTCTGTGGAAAATGACGCAACGTGTATCCTTTTGGTCGAAGCGCATCCTCCAGGTCAGGGCCAAAAATACCTGCCTGGATTCTTGCTGCACGGGAGGTCTCGTCAATTTCGAGCACTTGGTTCAAGCGTTCCATATCAATGGTAACGGCGCCCCTGGCAGATGGCGGTACGCTGACGCCATTGACCACCGTGGTACCACCACCGTAGGGAATAACCGCGTAACCCTTTCCGTCACACCAGTCGAGTACAGCTTCAACCTGGTTTTCATCTTGAGGATAGGCAACAGCATCCGGCGGTTCAGCAAAATCCCCCCTAAGCGCCCGATTCAGCTCAAGAAAGTGACCGCCATAGGTATGGATAACGCGTTCAGCCTTGTCGGTGGTGACGATATTCCTTAAGGAATCCGGAACGGAAATACGCGGCGCACGCAATTCCAGATCTTCTATATCGGGTACAGCTGGTACAGAAATTTTCCGACCAAAACGTTTCGACAGATGCTTCGCCATTTCCTGGCGTTGTCCCAGGGTAGGTTCATCCGATTGCCAGCCCCAGGTCCAGAAACTTCGCCGCCCGCGATCCGGCTTTACCTGTTGATTATCCATTACAGCCCTCTCTGTCTGGTTTCGATATACTTATAGCAAGTTAGTACCGAGGTTACACCCACCCTGAACCATTCGGGTGAATAGCGCCAGGGATCATCGACAAATAACGACGCAAAGTGCATCGCCCGGGGAGCCAGCAGTATGTCTGAATACAGATTTGTAACGCACCTGATCAAAGGCATGGAAGGCATGGTCAGGGGCATGTTCGCCAATCGAAATATGCAGGGGTCTCCCGCGAGCAGAATATTCCCTGGGGTACCCAATGTCGCGATCCTGCCAAAGGAGTTTGCCGACGAGCAGTCCGCCTCAGATTACTTAAAGGAACTGATGGAAAAGGGCGGCAACGCGGCAGCTGTAAAAATTGTTGATAGCGGATGGCTGGTTTGCGCCTGGGTCGAGGATGCTTCCTAGTTACAGGTCGTCTCCAGTCCCGGCATAAGATCGTTAACGATACGCTGGCGAACTTCACGGCTTGCATTCTTGTAAAATGCGATCCGGTTGTACCGATGCTCATCAAAGCAACTCTGCTTTTCATGATTTTGCAGGGTCACATCGACATTATCTGATTCACCAAGATAAATCGGCACCACTTCCTCGTTACCCGTCTCCCGGGAAATATAGTAGATACCTGGAATGAAATCGTTGAACCGCATATCGCCTGGGTAAACGTTGAACGCGTATTCCTCACCCGATTTTCCCATCAGGGTCGTTAC
>JACZXW010000097.1 GCA_022571415.1 Pseudomonadota bacterium | reverse complement strand
TGGCAAAAACAAAAGACACCGGCGAGATATTCGGGGTCGGAGTAAAAACTCTCTCTAGATCTATGGAATAATCGACGTTTACCGGGAGAGTTTTTACTCCGACCCCAACTATCTAACTAAATGCTGGTCGTGCCACCACTTCAGCGTGCCATCGCGCAATATGCTCTGCGGACAATAGGTCCTGGCCAACATTCTTGGCGAAGTTGAGCGTGATGGCGAGTGTCATGTCAGCGATGGTATATCGATTCCCGGTAAGGTACTCATTGTTCGCCAGGTGATCGTTGACGATCGAAACCGCAGTCTGGGCGGCTTCCGCCGCCACCTCACCCCATTCCGGAACGACCTTCTCGCGATCTTTGAAAAACCCGGTGATATTACGAAACGCTTGTGCCACTGGTATCATGATGTTCAACTCCACTCGCCGGCTCCACATTTCAATGAAAGCCTGTTCTTCATCCGTGGTACCAAAAAAATTCGGGTCTGGGTGCATGCCTTCCATGTATCGGCAGATAGCCTGGCTTTCGGAAAGGTAACTGCCATCATCGAGTTCCAGTACTGGTACACGACCGAACGGATTCTTTGCGCGGTACTCTTCACTTAGGTTTTCTCCTGCTCGAAGATCTATTTCTGTCATTGGGAGTTCGAGCCCTTTTTCTTTCAAAAAAATTGAAACGCGTTGGCCGTTGGGCGAGGCACTTTGAGTGTATAGGTGCATATCTGTTACCTGTTGATAATCCCGATTAATCACTGTGACAGCTAGCTCAGGGGAAGGCAAACATGGACCAGCCAGGGGAATTCGTCCAATGAGGATTGGCGGTTGGCTGAATGACTTCGATTCATTTCTTTATCGCTGACATGCTGGTGCGCCGACCTGGAATTGTATTGCGCCATCAGCTTACCAGCGCGTTGAATTTTTCTTCATCGATATTTGCGCCGCAGATCACCAGCGCTGCATGAGATACCGGTAGATCTTCCGCTCGTCTAAGAAAGGCGGCGACGACTACTCCAGCGGCGCCTTCTATGACAAGGTTATGGTGTTCAAAGACCCAACGCATGCCTTCGGCGATCTCTGTTTCACTGACGCTCACCCATTCGTCCACCAGGCGGCTGCAGGGCTCAAAGGTGATGGATTCAGGCTCAATCCCTCCGGCAGTCCCGTCGGATAAGGTGTCCAGTATCTCGACCTCTACAATGCGGCCAGCCTTTACCGATTCCGACATTGCCCGCGAATGTTGAGGCTCGCAGCCGATGATCCTGATGCCTGGATTCATTTCCTTGAGAAACCCCCCAGTGCCGGAGACCATGCCCCCGCCCCCCACGGAGACGAACAGGCAATCGATGTCCTCAAGTTGTTGATGCAGTTCAACCCCTATGGTCCCCTGACCGCCAATGATCCGGGCGTCATTGTAGGGTGAAATATAGGACATGCCTTTTCGCGTTGCGTAGTCAATGGCAGTGGTTTCTACGGCGATGCCATCACCCTGGATTAAATTGATCTGAACATCGTAGTCCTGCAACTTTGCGTACTTCACGGGTGCAACATTTTCAGGCAGGAAGATCGTGCCGGGTATACCGAGTTTGCCAAGTGCAAATGCGACGGCAAGGCCATGGTTACCCGACGATGCCGTAACGACCCCATTATGGCGCTGTTCATCAGACAGGCTTATCAGACTGTTAAAAGCCCCGCGAACTTTGAATGAGCCGGTATGTTGAAGATTCTCTAATTTCAGGTATACATCAGAAGATGAGATGGCGCTGAGAGATGGGGCGGGCACCAGTGGGGTCGTCCTGACGTAACTTCGAATTCGTTGTTCTGCTTCTTGAACTTCCTGGAATATGTCTAACAACGCGATCTCGTTTCCGGGACTTTTGCGGCAACTGGATTGATCTCTAGCCGCGGCATTTTTTCGTTATCGATTTTGTGAACTTTTTATCGCTCTCACTAATCTTGTAGTAGGAATCGAGGTAGCTGAGGGACTTTTTCCTGGCACGGTCGGAGAGAAGCGAATCGGTGTTGAACAAGGTATAAAGAGCTTCTTTGTGTGTTTGAATTGTTGCCCTGGCGCTCACCATGCCAATCGTATCTGACTTGCAGAACCCCCTGTACAGGCGTGTTTTTACGCTTTGTATCGGCACTCCCTCGGAGGGAACCGCGTATCTGGCGCTGATGAGTCCGGAAAAGTCAAAATCGTAAGGCACTGGCGTGTGCCCCTGTCCTTCCTTGCCTAACAGTTTGGCGTTGTGGCAACAGTCCTCGTCACCTTCACCCTTGGTGACAGAATAATCCGTGTTACCCACCATGAACTGAAACAGGGTCACGAGTGAGACTTGTCCCGGGTCGAGTAATGCATATGGAATCTTGTTGCCATGGATCTTCTTCAGGCCGAGTCGCTTACCCAATCGTTTCTTGTCTTCAATGAAGAAGGCATAACTTGTCCTGGGCTTTCTTGAGCCGCCGGTTTCAAGGTAAGTCACTTCCGCTAACCTGACCTTGAAGCTTGAATCCGTCAGGATATTGAACATCCTGTAAATCAGATATTCCTGGATGAGATAGTCTCCGTAGGTGCGGTTCTGCTTGCAGAGGATTACCAGTTTTAATTTCCTCTGTTTAACAAACAGGGTGTCCTTGATCGAAGCCTTATCAAAATGAATGCGCAGGGGCGCATAGCGGCAGGTTTTTCTCGCGAGTCGAGAGTTTCCTCTTACCTGGAGCTGCACGGGAAGGGCGAACTGCTCTCCCGTTTCGTCTTCAAAGGTTAGCGTTACATCCGGGTACAGTTTTTCCTTGTTTCGATCTCGATAGATTTTGCTGAACGGAGCCTCTAGCGTGAATCTCAATAGGTCGCTGCTGGTGAACAGGGGGTCAGGGTTTTTCGCCAATGCGTTTAGTGTCGTCAAGCCCAGAAACGCAGAAATTAAATACGGACCAAGTCTCAAGGAAGCGATTTGCATAGAGGACTCCTCACGACACTGGTAGGCGCACGGGTTATTATCATGGGCAGTCAGATCATACAACGATGCCATTGGATTTGTTTATGAAAGTAGAAACTATCGCAATACAGGCGGGGCGGACGATTGACAAGGATATAGGAGCGGTGATGCCGCCCATTCATCTGACAACAACCTACCAGAGGGGAAACGATACCGGGTTGGTGTATTCAAGGTTGGATAATCCTAACCGCAAAGCCCTGGAAGAATGTCTGACTGCGCTGGAAGAGGGTTCCGAAGCAATAGCGTTCGCCTCGGGAATGGCGGCAGTGGCCGGTGTATTTCAGGCGTTGCAACATGGAGATCATATTCTCCTGGCCGACGATACCTACTTTGGCGTGCGGGAGCTGACCATGAACATCATGAGCCGGTGGGGTCTGCAGCACACGCTGGTTGACATGACGGATCTCGCGGCGATACGCGCCAGTATCCGTGACAACACCCGCCTGATTTGGATCGAAACACCATCCAACCCCATGCTTAAGATCACGGATATCAGTGCGGTTGCCGGGATCGCCAAGGACAGGGGTATTCTTCTCGGGGTGGATGGAACCTGGGCTACGCCAATCCTGCAGAAGCCGTTGCTCCTCGGTGCAGATTATGTCGTGCATTCCTCGACCAAATGTCTTGGCGGACACAGCGATTTAACGGGTGGAGTCGTTGTCGCCCGGGAGGGGGCTGAGCTGACGCCTTCGATCCGTGAAATTCAGGCAATTGGCGGTGCGGTACCGAGCGCGTTTGATTGCTGGTTGCTGCTGCGGGGTATCAGGACCCTGCCATGGCGAATGCGGGGTCATTGTGCCAATGCCCTGGAGATCGCCGAATATCTCGAAACACATCCGCTGGTGCACCGTGTTCACTACCCTGGGCTTGCCAGCCACCCGGCAAACCGGCTGGCCAGCGAACAGATGTCGGGTTTTGGCGGAATGCTGTCGATCCAGGTGAAAGGCGGAACGGACGTTGCCGCAAGGGTTGCAGCGGGCACCCGGATATTTACCCAGGCGACCAGCCTGGGGGGTGTTGAAAGTCTGATCGAGCATCGAGCGCCGATTGAAGGAGCGACCAGTAAAACGCCCACGGATCTGCTGCGAATCTCTGTGGGTCTTGAACATGTCAGCGACTTACTGGCAGATCTTGAACAGGCGCTCAATGACCAGGACAAAACCAGGGTGGCGAACCCTGATAACCAGTGAATCTAAATTTTTGTATCTATTGAGGTATTGCTAATGAAAAAGTTTTACCTAATATTTTGCGTGTTAGGTGTTGCGCTGCCCTATTGGCAATTTCTCCCATGGCTGATGGATCATGGAATTGATCCGCTTCTGCTCTTCCAGGAGGCGGCACAACTGCGGATCGGGGCATTTGCGTGGCTGGATGTCATTGTTTCGGCGATCGTTTTACTGCTGTTCATCGTGTATGAAGGAAGGCAGTTGAAGATGCCGCGACTCTGGATGCCGGTGGCCGGCACGTTGGTCGTGGGTGTTTCGTTGGGGTTGCCGTTATTTCTGCTGCTTAGAGAAATACATATTGAAAAGCAGGCCCAGGAGAAGGGTTAGCCCCTGGATTGATTAGACCCTGGCTGGTATTGAGGGATCACTTCGGACATGCTTTGATCCCGTATTTCGCCAGTGATCGAAGCATTCGGAGGGCTGATGGAAAAATCCGCTTTTTATAAAAATTCACGCAATGACCTGCCAGGGCCATTAAATGGAGTCGTTGTCCTTGAGGCGACTACGACCTGGGCGGGACCCATGGCGGGTTGTGTGTTAGCTGATTTTGGCGCAACGGTAATCAAGGTAGAACACCCTTTGGGGGAAGTTGCGCGGCGGCTGCCCCCGTTCCTGCCTGATTCCAAGCTGACTATCCCTCATGAGACAGTCAATAGAAATAAAAAGAATGTGAGCCTGAATCTGCAACATCCTTTGGGGAAGGAGGCATTTCTGAAGCTGGCCGAAACGGCAGACGTCATTGTTGAGAATTTTCGTCCCGGAACTTTGCATAGCTGGGGTATTGGCTACGAGCATGTTGCAGCGGTTAAAGAAGATATCGTCTATGTCTCCATCTCCGGCTTTGGTCAATTTGGCCCGTTGTCGGATCGAGTTGGCTACGACCCCATTGCACAAAACTACTGTGGCTGGACTTCAATCAATGGTGATCCAGGCGGTGCACCCATGAAAGCGCCGACCTGGCTGGGTGACGATACCGCTGGTTTGCATGGTGCGTTGGGTGCCATGGCGGCCCTGCGCCATCGGGACCAGACGGGTGAAGGTCAACATGTCGATGTCTCGTTGGTTGATGCCCTGCTGTATCAGAGCAATGGTTTTCCGACCGCAGGAGCATTGGGTATCCCGGTTGAACGTTGGGGGAACCAGTTTGCCATTGCTGCGCCGGTGAACAACTATGACTGTAAAGACGGCAGTGTATTTGCTGGTGTATTGCTGGACTCCCATTGGCAAAGGCTGGTCAAACATCTCGGCCGGGAGGATTTGTTATCGCTCACCAACTCAGAACGTGTCAGCAGAAGGGAAGAAGTGGATCAGGTGTTAAGGGATTTCTGCGCTGCAAACAATGTTGATACGGTGGTGCGGGCATTTGCGGATATGGGGTTACCGGCGACCAGGGTCAATACCTACGAAGAAGTGGTGCAGGAAGAACACATCGCTGCAAGAGATATGCTGCAGCAGGTCACCTTGGCAGATGGGAAAACTGTACCCATTGTCGCGCCAGCAGTGAAATTTTCTCGTACTCCCGTGCGTATTCGTGAAGCTGCAGCTACCCTGGGTCAGCACAATGAAAGTATCCTGGGTGGCCTGGGATATAGCAGTGAAGATATCGCGAAAATGAGTTCTGAGGGTGTCGTGTAAGGCCAACACCTGCACCAGGGTGCGCCGTCA
The DNA here is from genome assembly GCA_022571415.1 of Pseudomonadota bacterium. Lineage (GTDB taxonomy): Bacteria > Pseudomonadota > Gammaproteobacteria > Pseudomonadales > Azotimanducaceae. The sequence continues at coordinate 2,315 of JACZXW010000097.1, read as the reverse complement.
ATTATCGCCGTGAAGCTAATCAAGTATGGTGACGGTACCTGCTTCACCGTCAACAGTAATTTGCTGCCCGGTGACGATTCGCTGGGTAATATTGCCGGTCCCCATCACCGCCGGGATACCGTATTCTCGGGCAACGATGGAGCCATGTGCCAGTATCCCGCCGATATCGGTGACGAGACCTGCCGCCTGGGAAAATAACGGCGTCCAGGCAGGCGTCGTAGTTGGGCACACCAGGATGGTGCCGGGTTTCATCGACTCAAAATCGGCCGGGGACATAATCACGGTAGCTGTCCCGGTTACCTTACCGGGACTGACGGCGAAACCCTTGAGCGTATTGCTGTCGTCCTTGTTGCGCTTCTGCGTCTCAATAAATGACAGATCAAACGGACCAATCTTGAATCGACCCTCAGGTACCATCGGCGGCGGGTGCAGTTTCTTGCGTGCCTCGCGGAGTTCCCGTCGCTGTGTAGCCTTGAGGCCGAGGTCGTCAATGGCTATCCCTTGCAGGCGAGAAGTGCAGGCTTCGAGGATCTCTTCACTGTTGAGGTAGAAGACATCATCAGGCGTCCCCAGGGTCCCGATCTCGACCAGTCGACGCCCGAGTTCAAGCGCCAGTTTCCTCAAGGTTGGCCAGGCGGCTCCGATATAGAACAGTGCTTCTTCACGGTAGGGACCGTAAGTTCGCGCCCAGGACAGCAGTTTTCGAAATAGCCAACGTCGAACCGGACCGATGGACGTTGACGTTTTTTCCGCCAGGGATTCCCGTTCAAGTACCAACTCTGCCTGTTGTGGAGTTGATCCCCCATCCTTGACCAATGCCTTGAGGCTCAAAAGTACCGGCAATGGATCTTCTATCTGGGTTGCCTGAATAAAATCCAGGGTGTAGACCTGATGACCATACTTTTCCAGATACTGCTCAATATTTTCTGCAACGGCTAGACCGACCGCGTCCTGTTTTAATTTCTCCAGCAGATCAGCCGCTGGTGTGGCGATCACCAGGTCCCGCAATGGCGCAACGGTGAGGATCTGGCTCCTTATGGCCTCGAGTTCCACTTGGGCTTCCAGTGTTTTCGAGGGGAATCCCCGCAGGAACATGCCGCTGATGAGCTGACCCTTTACCAGCACTGAAAGGAAGGCGTGCAGGGCGCCATCGGTTATCTTCGCCATCCCCATGATCATCGACACGCTGAACCAGTAGTCTGCGTCCGCCACGGCCAAGGCACGCACTCCTGATAACAGATGCGCATCCGTGGCGCTGTTGATATCAACCGTCTTCCACTGTTCGATCGACTCCAGGTAGTTTGGCAGGCCGTCATCCCGCCACTGGGGAATGACATCCCGCAACATTGCCGGGACCGCCCTGAAATACCAGCGAATGATTTTGAATATTCGTCGCCCTGGAAACCGATAGTCAGCGCGGCAGTAAGCGTAGCCGTTTACAGTCACGAAAATGGGTCGGACCACCATTTCAGCTATATCAAACGGCGCGTCCCAGGTTGCCATCAGTTTATCCAGGGAATGCTCGAGGCCGACCTGCAGATACAATTCTTCAAACAAGGGCGACAGCGGATCAGGCATGTTTTCAACGACCTGCCGTCGAATCAGTTTGCCGCCCTTGTAAGGCGGATCCCAGCGAATATCTGTCAAGGGCGCGGCTGGCAAACCGGTGATAGGCCGGGATTGCAATAAATAGCATTGACCATTCAATACCGCCCACTCGATATCCTGGGGTACACCGGCAAAGAGTTGTTCTGCCTTCAGGCTTAAAGAGGCCAGCTCAGCGAGGAGATCGGCGTCCAATGACAGCTCGGTGCGTTTGGCGTCAGGCAAAGCTTGTATGGTCGTGCCCTGGTCACCATCTGATATGGTCATTTCTTCTTTGGTTCCAGGAACAGTCTCTTTGACTTCAAAGCTGACTTTATCCAGCACGAAGGTGTCGGGTGTGACCTGTCCTGAGACGATCAATTCACCCAGTCCGAAACTGGCGTTGATTACTATTTCATTACGATCGCCGGTCGCCGGATTCGCGGTAAACGTAATGCCCGAGACGTCCGCCTGCACCATGACCTGAATAATCACCGCCATGGCTACCGCCTGGTGATCGAACTCCATCTGTTGCCGATAGGCAATTGCCCGGGCGCTCCAGAGAGATGCCCAGCAAAGCTGGACAGCTTCTAACAAGGCATCCCGGCCGCGAACGTTCAGGAAAGTATCATGCTGGCCGGCAAAGGACGTGTCGGGCAGGTCTTCTGCTGTTGCTGAAGAGCGCACGGCAACAGGAATATCCTCGCCCATGTCAGCGTAAGCTTGGCCGA
>JACZXW010000019.1 GCA_022571415.1 Pseudomonadota bacterium | reverse complement strand
TATAGATTTCAGTTTCAGGATGAAATGTAAACCAGGCGAACCAGAAGCTGGAAATGACCGGTAGTGCCTCACCGTCCGCGGTGGTAATCCTGGCGCTCTGGGCTTCCTCGTTCCAGCTAATCTTAAGATTGCTCCCGGCAAAGCTGTCGGTAAATTCTGCTTTACCATTTTTTGATAATTCCTTGTAAGGATAGGCTTTGAAATGTCCATTAATCTCTACGCCGATGACTCTTTCCTTGGGATGGTAATTGGCGGGAGACTTGTGCGACACCTTGAAGTAGAGCCGCCTGGTTTTTTCATATCCAGCGTAGGGGCTATTACGGTAGTTTCGCCGAGATCCTGTGTCGCGGCTAAGCACCATCGTGTCGGGATGATTTTTAACCCAGTCTTTCCAGCTGGTATGAGTAACCGGAATCTGCGGCAACAGAGTGCCCTTTAGTTTTCCTGCAACAGCTTTCCCCATGATCTGTGACCACAAAGATTCAGTGTTTCTGTCATACAACAGTACGTCGCTGTTGTAGAGTAATCCTGACACACCGAATTGCAGAGACGTGTTTGCAATGTTTGCCGCAAATACCACGCCGGTTCCGCACAGTGGACAATAGGTCACTGCAAACCGCTGATCGCCCACCTTGTCATTGACAATTTCATGCCAGTTTAAAATCCGGATGGGATAGGCCCTGGCCTGTCCCTGGATGACCAGCGCCAGCACACGATCCTTGTCCCGCAACCAATCGGCCTCCCCGGCAGACTCGAATTTCGGTTCATTGATGGCGGGAATGCCATCTCGTGGCGGCCCGCCCGACAGGATCTCATCGACGGGTATCAGCGCGCCCGTGAGATCGAATCCATTTTTGGTGATCGCGAAGACATTCAACGATACAGCGAGCGCCAACGACAAAACTATAAATCTCATGCGTTATGAGACCCGACATGGCGCCTCTTGTTTCCCCCTAACCGGAATAGGAAACACCCATGCCGGCTCTGACATCATTGTTGATCCCGTACTGGGGAATGGGGTAACGCAATCCATTACCGGACAGGGCATCCAGACCAACGATAATTTTCGGCAGAAAAGAAGGCGGCAAGGCAATCAGCAATTCATCTTCCATGACCCCGCCATAACGCCGTTCTGCGAAACAAGGAATGGACAGGCTTGGTTCACCTGTCTTCAATGCCCTGCCCCAGGAATCGGCACAGGCGGACTCACCCACACATCCCCATTCCAGTTTTTTATAACCAGTCCATTGCAAGCCGTTGATGAACAGAATCATCTGGGCTGGCGTAGCATAGATCAGACATATATCCGGCGGGTCAAGACGTCCCGATGCCAGGGGACTGACGGCCATTGCCTCATATTGCCCATATTCCAGCAGATCCATTGCGTCCTGGTGAGCGGCAGCGTCCTCGGCGGTACCATACCAGACACCGGCCATTCTCTTGCCGGACAGCCATTCTTCATCCCGGGGATATAAGCCAACAACTGTGCCGCACTGGGCGCCGACAAGATCCTCCATGGTAATACCCACGGTCCATCCGTTTCTGCTGGCCTGGCCAACAATCTGGTCAGTGGTGTGTATCACCCCGGGTCGACGAATTTTTGGCACCGTCTCCATTTCCTGACGGGTTTTGAACATCTTCATGCCGATAGGCGTGGTACGCAGGCGCAGCAGCCGATTCAGGTCAGCCACAACCTGTGGCCCATCGAAAACCGACTGATCCGTCGTTATCATTTCGTCAGACATAGTTCCTCCAGATGCATGAACTCATGCAACCATAGCAAAAAAGGGACGTTCTATGCTGCGTGAAGGTAGGGTTGTATTTTTTCGAAGGCTTTGGCTTCGATCTGGCGAATGCGTTCCAGGGAAACACCGTACTTCAGGGATAATTGCTTGAGGCTGGTTTTTTCATCCGATAGCCATCGACTCCTAACGATATCACGAGCCCGATGATCTAATGATGCGAGGCCATCATGCAGAGCCTGGCTTTGGATAGCGGAAATCTCTTGTGCTGCAGCGATGCTCGACGGATTTTCCGTATCGCCAAGGGTTACATAGGCGGCAGGAGAAACGGCCTTTTCATCATCTTCACTGTCTCCGACAGGCTCGAAACTCTCATCAAAATATGAAAGCCTGGCTTCCATTTCCATCACTTCACTGGGCTTTACGCCAAGGTCGTCCGCCACCTGCCTAACTTCCTCCTTGTTGAACCAACCCAGGCGTTGCTTCGCCTTGCGCAGATTGAAAAACAACTTACGCTGCGCTTTGGTGGTCGCAACCTTCATAATTTTCCAGTTCCTGAGGATAAATTCATGAATCTCGGCCTTGATCCAGTGGACCGCGAACGATACCAGACGGACGTCGCGATCAAGATCAAATTTCTTCACGGATTTCATCAAGCCGATATTGCCTTGTTGAATGATGTCTTCAAGGGGTAAGCCATAACCAGCATAACCGCGTGCGATGTAAACGACATAACGAAGATGGGACATGACGATTTTGCGCGCGGCTTCCAGATCCTCGTGCTCCTGGAATCGCAGGAACAGGTCGACCTCTTCCACCTTGCTCAGCACAGGAATCTGGCGCAGAGAATCCAGATACCCCTGCAAACTACCCGTCTGCAGAACCGGTAACTTTGATGGTTTTTCAACCGCCGTCATGTATTTCTCCCTAATGAAATTTAGGATAATTCCTTTGCTTACAAGGGTTTAGAGTCTATATTTTACCCATAGTTCCCATAATTGGGCCGAAAAAAAAGTTTTCAAGAGCTAATTGAGGGTTTCAGTTGATATGGGTCACTTTTCACAGCACAGATCAAATGCACCTATAACAGAAAACAGCCTGGCGCATCATGCCTGAGTTACCTGACCTCACAATTTATATCGAAGCGCTGTCGGCAAGAATCAGCGGTGAAATTCTGCGCGATATTCGCGTTGCCAGTCCGTTCGTATTGAGGTCTGTGGAACCCTCCATTGAGGTCCTGGTCAATCACAAGGTGACCGGGTTCAATCGGATCGGCAAACGCGTCATCATCGAACTCGAAGACGAATACTATATTGTGATCCATTTAATGATCGCCGGACGATTTCGCTGGTTCAAGTCTGGCACCAGGATCCCAACTAGGCTCGGACTGATAGCATTTGATTTTACATCCGGCACACTTGTCCTGACCGAAGCAAGCCAAAAACATCGCGCCTCAGTACATTTGGTTAAAGGTTCTGATGACCTGGCTGGATTCAATCCGGGTGGTCTGGAAATCTTTAATAGCACCCTGGAAGAGTTCAGGGCCGCGCTGTCACGGGAAAATCATACCCTGAAACGTGCACTTACGGACCAGAGATTCCTTTCCGGAGTTGGGAATGCCTACTCTGATGAAATCCTTCATCACGCACGTATCAGCCCCATGCGCCAGCTGAAAGACCTGACAGAAGAACAGTGGCGTAATTTACACAGTTCATGCCAGCTAGTACTGAAAAAATGGATCGGAATATTACATGACAAGTCTGCTGGTAAATTTCCCGAAAAAGTGACCGCTTTTCATAGCGAGATGGCAGTGCACGGTAAGTACAGATATCCTTGCCCTGACTGCGCCAAACCGGTTCAGAGGATCCGCTACGCCAGTAGCGAGTGCAACTATTGTGCGCAATGCCAGAATCAGGGAAAACTGCTGGCGGATAGAGGCCTTTCCCGGTTGCTTAAAAAAGACTGGCCAAAGACGCTGGAAGAACTTGAGCAGTAAGGCATGCGTTGCGGGAAATCGACAAAATCATTACTCTGTCGCTTGAACTTTTTCTGGTTTAGATATTTCGTGGGTAGTGTTTTAAAAGATTCGGAAGAAAATTCTAGGGAACGTCGCGTGTTTGTACATCGATGAAAGTAGCGGACATTAACTGGGATACCTGGATACCCGATGAAACAGCCACGTTGATGTTTATCATCAAGGACGATCGTATTCTTCTCATTCGAAAAAAGAGAGGCCTGGGTGCAGGAAAGATTAACGGTCCAGGCGGTCGTCTTGAGCCAGGTGAGTCGCCGCAGGAATGTGCTGTCCGGGAAACCCGGGAAGAATTGCTGATCAACCCTCTCAATGTCGAATTCAGGGGAGAACTGTTCTTCCACGCCGAAGATATGCCGCGGATACACGGCTATGTATTTACAGCATCAGACTATGAAGGAACACCAACCGAAACTGAAGAAGCTATTCCCCTGTGGTTCAGCATCGACGATATTCCGTACGCTGAAATGTGGGAAGATGACAAGTTCTGGTTACCCCAGGTGATCGCCGGACAAGTCGTGCATGCGTGGTTTACCTTCGCCGGGGAATCAGTACTTGACCGCAAGGTGACGATTCGAGAGGTTTGATTCAACGCTCACTTTGTTGTTTCATCGAGTACGCGACACAGGGTAGATAAAAGCATAGGGAATAGAAATATGTACGAAATTCCAAAGATCAGCGTTCCGGTGGAACTGCTTCTCATGGACAGTGAAACTGTAGAAGGCACGATGTTCGTCACCGAGGACCTCGTCTCCGCAGAAGGGAACCCGCTCGTTGAAGACTTCCTGAACGAAGGACTGGACCACTTTTTCCCGTTTGAAAGCAATGCCGGAGCCTACCGTCTCATCAACAAAGACCATCTCATTATGGTGAAAAGCTCACAGGATGATGAGGAAATAAAAAACCAGACTCTGCTGCCACCAAAAACCCTGGTGATCCATTTTACCAACGCTCGGACGGTGTATGGCATTGTTTATCCAACGCTAGTAGAAGAATCGCGAGTATCCGACATCATTAACCAGAAAAATATTTATATCGTTCTTTATCAGAATGGACAAAAGCTGATCATCAACCGCAATCATATTATTTACATAAACGCGAACTAGCAGGATACTGAAAAGTAGCCTGTTACACCGACGCACGGATGTACCGGCCGCAAATTAACGACGTAAGTCGTTGATTTATCGCGAGCGGGTCAAGGACCGCGACACCAAAAAAGTGCAGGGACGCACTCTCGCAGCAACTTGCTGAGTGTCAGAAGATTTCCTCGAAAAAGTTTTCTATTGACCGTGTCGCCCGGGCATCGGCGATTTCATTATAGACAGTGCCAAAACCGGGGTCGTTAGCCGCTGGATTAGTAAACGCATGCATGGTTCCTCCGTAGGCATGAACCTGCCAGTCAACGCCTGCTGCATTCATCTCCTTTTCTAAATCCAGCACCTGTTCCGGCGGGACCATTGGGTCATCGTGGCCATGAAGGCACAGCACCCTCGATGTGATGGTCTCGTTGGGCACATCACCGGGCGAAAATATGCCATGAATACTGATGACACCCAATACATCGCTGCCGGACCTTGCCAGTTCCAGCACACACATGCCTCCGAAACAGTAGCCCATCGCTCCGACCATGCTTTCCTCAACCAGATCCAAGTCGCGAACTGCCTCTAGCGCTGCCTGCATTCTGGTTCTCAGTGCAGCCCTGTCGCCTGCCAGCGGATTCATCAAAGACGAGTTGTATTCCGCATCTCCATCCCGCCCAAACACACCCTTGCCGTACATATCCAGGGCAAAACCAACATAGCCCAGCCTTGCGATTTCTTCGGCCTTGCCGGTGGCAAAATCCCTGCGACCTGTCCAGTCATGTGCGATCAGGACAGCAGGTCTAGACCCGGAAAGGCTCTCGTCATAGGCTATATATCCTTCGAGAACCGTGTCTCCATCATTGTATTCAATCGTTTCCGTATGCATTGCTGCTTCCTCCTGGGAATTACCCGCAAATTAAGGCATGACTGCAGCCTGAATTCAAACCCCCGACAGATCCTTCATGGCTATGTCGGTTGTAAAATAGATTTCCCCCCTCATGTGATCACAGAAATCCGTTTGCTCGAGCTTATCCATTATGGCGCTTTTCACCTCAGCCAGATGTAAGGTCACTCCTACCTCGTTCAAGTTGTCGCATAAACGCTCTAACATTTCCAGACCGCTGGTATCTATAAAATTCGTTGCAGTGCAGATAAGAAGCACATGCTTCACTCTGGGAGAGTCCGCAACATTAGCGACAATGAAGTTCTCTATAAAACGTGTATTGACAAAATAGACGCTCTGGTCAATTCTCAGCGCCAACACCTCCGGTATGGTCGTTACTTTATATCGTTCAACATTCCTGAAATGTTCTGTATCCCCAACCCTGCCGACAACAATAATGTCGGGACGGCTGCTGCTCCGTATTAGTAGCACAAACGAAATAATGATACCCACCAGGATCCCCGACTCGACTCCCAGAATAAGGACCGCAACAAAGGTGCAGCTGAAGGTCACCGCATCGGTGAAATTAAAAACAAAAATTCTGCGGATGACCTGGACATCAATCAACTGCCATGCAGAAATAACGATAACCGCCGCCAGGACGCCTTTCGGCAGATAGTAAAAATAGGGTGTGAACCAGACCAGGGTAACGATGACTAGCAGCGCTGTAATCACCGATGCCACCTGGGTATGCGCCCCCGATGAAAAATTGACCAGGGTCCGGGCGAAACTGCCGGCGACAGGAAATCCTCCCGCGAGGGAGGCACCGATATTAGCCAGCCCCAGACCAACCAGCTCCTGATTTGGCTCAATTTTTTGTCGTTTCCTGCTCGCCATGGCAGAACCCACACTGGTGCTTTCCATAAAAACGACCATCGCTATCAACAACGCGGACGGTAATAGCGCACGAACTTCAGGGAGCGTAACAGGGACCCATGCGAGCACAGGTAAATGCCCAGGTATGTTCCCCACCACCGGCACGTTGCTGGTCATGTCCAGTTGCAAAGAAGAAGTGATGATAATCCCCAATACAACCGCATACATGGGTGCTGATTTCACCAGGGCACCGGCAATCTGCTCACTGACGCCGAGTTTAAGTAACAAGGACTCAACGTAACCTCGACAACAGATCAAAAAGGCGATGGTGCCCATCGAGATGACAATAACCACGAGATTAATATGGTTCGTCGATTTCAGCAGGAAGCCAAGGATTCCAAACATACTATTATCTGTTGACGGGCCTATACCCAGAATCGCAGGAAATTGATTAACAATAATGAGGATCGCCGCGGCTGAGATAAATCCTGTCACCACGGCATGACTCAGAAAATTGATGACTGCACCAAAATTGATAGCGCGCAAAACAAGAAGCGTTATACCCGTCACAAAACCAAGCTTCATGGCAAACACCGCATAGGCCCTGGTACCGGGATCGGCAAAGGAAGAAGTTGCTTCCAGGGTCATCATTGCCACGATGGCGGTCGGCCCCACAGCCAAGGTTCTGCTGCTGCCAAACGCCGCATAACCCAGAAGAGCCAGGATAGCAGCGTAAAGCCCCGTCTCAGGCGGCAGGCCCGCGAGAAACGCATAGGCGACTACCTGCGGGATGGTAATAAACAGCACCACCACGCCGGCAATGGCATCTGCCCTCAAGTCCACAGCCTTATATTGGCGACCCCAGTCAAGCACCGGGATCAGGTCTTTCATCGCCATCATTTAGGGGTGCCCTCGCGATCCATCAACAAAAGTCCGCTTATCCTGAACGCCTGGAGTAGGCCATGAAACCGTCAGGGCATACTTGATTAGCAGTTCAAAAATAGGATCTGATTTGTCAAAGGAGGAAAACGGGATGGATGCGATCACCTGCGCACGTTCATTCTCCCCATGGACTTCCCTAGCCGATCCTCTGATCTGAAATTCAAGGTCATTGGACCCGACCTGGGCATGCAGGGCATAACTGCCGTTGCCGCACAAATGATGTTTCTTCGGCGTGCCTCGACCCACCAGCAAATATATCCCCTCATCACAAAAAATCGGACATACCGGAGAGGCACTCGCGTGACCAGATTTATTGACTGTAGCAAGTATTCCCACTTCGCCATCTTTCTTGTTAAACAGCAAACGCAATCCAAGTCGTGCCATTTCTGGCTCAGCCTTCGCAAATTGTGTCCACCTCATCATTCACCCTCCCTACAGCAATCCAGGCACATTAGCATAGGACTCATTACGCTCCCTTTGTCAGAAAATGTGTTATTTTTACGGGAAGACTGACCCAAGTATGGGAAAGTGACCCGATTCCTTGTTTTCATCGTTAACATCGCACTACCAACTTACCTGTCTGCTGCTGACTGGTCATATTACGGTGCAGACCCTGGCGGATCGCAATACTCCTATCTTGATCAAATCAACGTTGACAATGTCCAGGATCTGGAAGAAGTCTGGCGCTACAATACCGGGGACCTTAAAAACAAACCCCGGGCCATAAAGCACTCTGCATTCGAGGCAACCCCTATCATCATCGGGGATCAGCTGATTTTCTGCACACCATTTAATGAAGTGATTTCCCTGGATCCTGTTAGCGGCGAAGAGCAATGGCGTTTCGACCCGAAGATCAGTCTGGAACAGCACCCAGCTAACCAGTACGTCTGCAGGGGAGTCAGTTACTGGCGGGACCATCGCGGATCTGGACAAGAAATCTGCAGCGAACGGATTTTTATGGGGACCAACGACCGCCGCATAATTTCGCTGGATAAACTTAGCGGAAAACCCTGCACAGAGTTCGGCAACGACGGTGAGGTGACGCTTGACCCTGGTATGCCGTTGCGCTGGGACGGGGAGTTCCAGATTACTTCTCCACCTGCAATTATTAACGACCTTGTTATTGTAGGCTCTGCCATCAGCGATAATCTCAGGGCAAACGCACCACGCGGCATTGTACGCGCCTACAGCGCCCGATCGGGGAAACTGGTTTGGCAGTTTGACCCCATTTCCGAAAACGATGACAAGACCTGGCAGAACCAAAGCGCAAAAGTCACCGGCCATGCCAATGTCTGGGCGCCCATGTCAGTAGATGCAGAGAACGACCTGGTATTTCTGCCGACCTCCAGTCCGAGCCCGGATTTCTATGGCGGTAAACGGTTGGGTGACAACCTGTACGCCGATTCCCATTAAACCCGCGCCACTGTCTCCAACGGAATTTACCGAAGAGGATCTCTGGGGTCTAGTCTGGTTCGACAAACAGGCTTGTGCAAAGAAGTTCAAATCCTATCGCAACGAGGGTATGTTTACGCCCCCGAGCCTGCAGGGAAGCATCGAAATGCCTTTTACCGCCGGTGGTGTCAACTGGGGCGGCATTGCCGTCGACCCTGAAAAAGGTCTGGTATTTGTTAACACTAACAATGCAGCTCATATCATTACCCTGTTTCCCACCGGACAAGCCAAATTACAACGGCAGTTGGACCCGGAAGCTGAAATCGCTGCGATGGAGGGAACTGACTTCGGCGTGAAACGTGAGGTATTCCTTTCGCCTCTCAATGTTCCCTGCAATCGGCCCCCATGGGGAGAGCTTTCCGCTGTGGACATGAACTCCGGAGAAATTCTTTGGCAGGTGACCCTCGGCACCACGAGGGACATCGAGGTTTTCGGACTCAGGTCATTCATTGCACTCAACACCGGAACACCCAATATAGGTGGTCCAATGGCAACCGCCGGAGGACTGGTGTTCATCGGCGCCACAATGGACTATTACCTGCGCGCATTCAACGCCAACAACGGTGCAGAAATCTGGAAGGCGCGTTTACCGACAGGCGCACAGGCCACACCAATGACCTATATGAGAAACGAAATACAATTCGTCGTGATCGCTGTCGGCGGACACTCAGACCTCGGAACAGAACCGGGTGACTCGATTATGGCATTCAGTCTTAAGCGTTCACCCTGACTTTCCTATACGCTGGATCCTTGATTCAAACTGCGGTTTAGTCCATATTTCTCCCATGATTCATCAAAATATTCTCGGTGCGATCGGTCACACGCCTATCGTCAAGCTCAACCGGGTGACCCGAGGTGTCGAAGCAGAAGTTTATGTAAAACTCGAATTCATGAACCCAGGTGGTTCCATTAAGGATCGCATCGGTTACTGGCTGATAGAAGATGCAGAAAAATGTGGGCGTTTGAAACCTGGCGGAACCATCATCGAAGGTACCAGCGGTAACACAGGTGTCGGTCTGGCCATCGCTGCTGCAATAAAAGGCTACAAGTGCATCTTCGTTCTTCCCGATAAAATGTCAGAAGAGAAAATCAAGAACCTTCGTGCTTTCGGTGCAAAAGTCGTTGTGACACCCACAGCGGTCGAGCCGGAAGACCCGAAAAGTTACTACTCCGTATCCAGGCGTCTGGCGAAGGACACCCCTAATTCCATCTATATTGACCAATACAATAATCTCGCCAATCGTGATTGCCACTACAAAATAACGGGCCCTGAAATCCTCGAACAATTTCCAGATATCGATGTTTTCATCACAGGGATCGGCACCGGCGGAACCGTCTGTGGCATCGGTCGATTCTTCAAGGAAGTTAAACCAGAAGTCGAAATCGTGGCCGTGGATCCTGTCGGCTCCATCGTTTTCGACAAATTCAAATCCGGTGACGATGTCCCTGCCCTGACTTACAAAATTGAAGGTATCGGTGAAGATTTCATTCCGGACAACTATGATTTCTCCGTCATCGATGACATGGTGCAGGTGGAAGATAAGGAATCCTTCCTCATGACCCGCGATCTTCTCGTTAAGGAAGGCATCTACTCCGGCGTTTCCTCTGGTTCTGCGGTTGTCGGTGCCATCAAGTGGATTAAGGCACAAGGTGACCGTCTTAAAGGAAAAAATATCCTGGTCATTCTCCCTGACAGCGGCAATCGATACCTGTCCAAGGTCTATGATGATGCATGGATGCGGGAAGCCGGATTCCTGGATGAACCTTCCCTGGGTACCGTTCACGACCTGATCATCACGCTGCAGCTTGATCCCCAGGGGGTTGTATCCGCCCAGACCACTGAGAAGGTTTCGAGCGTAATTGAACTGATGAAAGACAAAGGGATAAGTCAGCTGCCAGTGTCGGATGACCATGGTTATGTCAAAGGACTTGTCACAGAAGCATCCATCCTTACCGCGCTTTATGAAGGTGCCTGCGAACCCGGCGATAGCATCGAATCCCTGGTAGATACGTCCATCGAATTTGTGGGGCCGGAAGACGATATTGAGAAGATCTCTGCGCTGGTGTCTTCAGGTAAAACACCCCTGGTGATGGATCCTGACACAGGCGTGCCGGTTGCAGTCCTCACTAAAATAGATTTGTTGAGCTACCTCAGCCAGAGGCGATAGATGAAAGGCATTTCAACCAGAGCGGTGCATTCAGGGCAAGAGCCTGATCCTTCCTTCGGAGATGTGATTCCACCGCTACATCTTTCCACCACGTTCGCCCAGTCTTCTCCCGGGGAACACAAGGGCTTCGACTACTCAAGGGCTGGAAATCCCACCAGACAACGCTATGAGACCTGCCTGGCGTCTCTCGAAAGCGGCACCCATGCGTTTGCCTTCTCCTCCGGACTCGCGGCGATTGACGCGATCATTCGCACCTTAAGTCCTGGCGATCAGGTCTTATGTTGCGACGACGTCTACGGCGGCACCTTCAGGCTGTTCGAGCGGATATTGAAGAACCAGAACATCGAATTCAGGTTTGCAGATTTGACCGACCATTCGACCCTGGAACAGACCATCGGCGCCAGCACAAAATTCATCTGGGTTGAGACGCCAACCAATCCACTGCTCAAAATCATCGACCTCAGACACATATGTGATCTGGCGAAGTCAAAATCAGTCAAGGTCGCCGTGGACAATACTTTCGCAACACCGATTTGCCAGCGCCCCCTTGAGCTGGGCGCTGATATCGTTATGCATTCAGTCACGAAGTACCTGAACGGTCACAGCGACGTCATCGGCGGAGCTGTTATCACTAACGATTCTGATCTGGCTGAACAGATCGGATTCATTCAGTTCGCCGCCGGGGCCGTGCAAGCACCCTTTGACTGTTACCTGGCTCACCGCGGGATCAAAACCCTGGACGTCAGGATGCAACGCCACCTGACCAGCGCCATGCAAATCGCAGAACATCTGGAAGGTCACAGCAGGGTTGAAAAAGTACTCTATCCCGGTCTACCCTCCCATCCACAGCATGCTCTGGCGGTAAAACAGATGGATGGATTTTCAGGCATGATATCTTTCTTCGTGAAAGGAGACCTGGCCGATGCCAAGCGTGTACTGCAGCGGACTCGTTTGTTTACCCTCGCCGAAAGCCTGGGCGGTGTTGAATCATTAATTGAACACCCGGCCATCATGACCCATGCCAGCCTCCCGGCAGAAGTTCGCAAGGATCTTGGTATTGAGGACACGCTGATTCGTCTCAGCGTTGGCATCGAGAATGTGGAAGATCTTATCGAGGACCTGGATCAGGCACTTGAATAGTTTTTAGAAAATACTTTTCCCATTGCCCCGCCTTGTCTAAATCCGGATTCTCAAACAGGGCATATCCTTTTTTGATATGTCCACGCGGGAAGTACCGTAAAGGCCTGGCCTTACCTTTCGCAATGAGGTCCTCCGCCTCCTGTCCCGGTAACTTAAATGCCAATCCTGCAGGTGACAAGGACGCGGTTATCGCCCCATTGACATAAAGCGCTGCACCACTGAAAAAGTGTTTTACTTCCACGGAAGCAGAAGCCTCGTCCTCCATCTTCAGATCCGCAACCAGCCGCAATAATTTATCCAGATATTCTTTAGCCATAATTAGACTAGCCCAATGCAAAAAACACTGTAGTTGAAACCCTAATCCATCTCCAGCGCTTTTCTCTATTGACCAGGCTATGCTTCTGCCCATAAGATGGCTCTGGTCTAACAGTGTGAGGTGTCCTCAAATCAGTCGATGCGAGGATGAAACGGGAAGCCTGTGCGGAAAACTGAATAGTTTCCAATGCTGGCGCTGCCCCCGCAACGGTAGACGAGTGAGTTTCTTCTTTATGCCACTGTGCTTATCCACGGGAAGGCGAAGGAACCTGATGCCCGCCATCAACTCGTAAGCCCGGAGACCGGCCAACACACCACTAGAGAAAACTCCGCGGCGGGCGGATATGTTGATTCTTATATTCTCCTGCTCCGCGCTACCTATTAATCACTCGGGTGAGAGTGTGGAGGATTTATTTTGAAATATTTTTTGATCGCCCTGTTCGGGTTTTGTCTGGCTGCAAATGCAGCCGCCCATATCGAAAACGACCCATTGGAAACCGTCACGGTTACAGCCTCGAGAACGCCGCTCGAGATCGGCGATGCCGGAAGTTCAATCAGCATCATCAGCAAAGAGCAAATTCAACGTCGAAACGCAACCAACCTTGCAGATTTGCTGCGGGGCGTTCCCGGCCTGGCGGTCAGCCAGCAAGGCTCACTGGGCGCTATCACCCAGGTTCGTGTACGCGGTGCGGAGGCAAACCAGGTGCTGGTGCTTATCGACGGCGTCGAGGCGAATGATCTCTCCCAGGGGAGCGAGTTCAACTTTACCCATTTAATGGTAAGCCAGATAGAACGAATTGAAATCGTTCGTGGACCGCAGAGTGCCATTTGGGGTAGTGATGCCTTATCCGGTGTGATTAACGTTATCACCAGACCGGCTAATCTCATGGACACCCAGTTCTCCGGGTATGCCGAGGCTGGCTCATTTGCTACTGTTCGAACAGGCTTTGGCATACAGCATGGCTCCAGCAGGAACCAATTAAAACTTTCCATTGACTACCTGAACAGCGACGGCACAAACATCTCTCGATTGGGTAATGAGCAAGACGGTTACAAAAACACGACTGTAAACCTTAGCGGTACCTATGATGCTGCAGACAACATCGTCCTGTCTTACCTGTTGCGAAATACCCACAGCACCACCTACTTTGATGACATCGATTTCTTTACGACGGGGCTGCCCACGGATGCTAGTTTTTCCACTGAAAGCAGCCAGACCTATGCGGGGTTATCAATGACTTTTAATCGAGAAAACATTAGCCATACACTGAACTTCGCAAGAACCGATACTGAAAATATTACCAGTACGAATTCTCCAGTTAACGACAAAAGTCGGGGTGACAAAAAACAATTTCGCTATCAGGCTAATCTGGTATCGGGCCACCACATCATCACCGGCATGCTCGAATACGAGCGAGAAGACTACCAACAGCGAGGTGCAGCTTCATTCTTTGGTGATCCCAACAAAAATCTCAGCACGGATACAAAAAGTATCGCGGTGGAGTATCGCTATGACGGGGATCTCCTGGATGTGTCACTGAGCGGCCGCCACGACAACAATTCTGAATTCGATGACTCCGCCGCATGGCGCGCAACCGCTGCCTGGCACCTGGGTAACCAATCAACCACACTGTTTGCCTCTGTTGGCGAGAGTGTAAAAAATCCGACTTTCACCGAGAGATTCGGATTCTTCGACACATTTACCGGCAACCCCGATCTGCGGCCCGAAGAATCCTTCAGCTGGGAGTTGGGTCTTCGCCAATCATTGATGAACGGACAAATAAACCTGAGCCTGACCTGGTTCGACGCTGATCTCGACAATGAAATCAATGGCTTTGTTTTCGATTTCGCCAGCGGCACTTTCACCGCTGCGAATGCGGTGAAGAAATCCAACCGGAAGGGTGTTGAACTCGGGTTTTCCTACATAGCAACCGATCAATTAGAGTTGGCGGCAAGCTACGCCTACCTGGACGCAACCCAAGCAGATGACTCTGGTAATGAAATTACCGAGGTTCGGCGACCAATCCATTCTGGCTCTTTTAGCGCAAATTACACATTTAGCAAGGTTAACTTAAACGCAGCCATCATCTACACCGGCAATCAGGAAGATAATTTCTTCCCGCCTTTTCCCCCGTTCCAGGAGCGAGTTAGTCTGGATAGTTTTACATTGGTCAACATTTCAGGGACTTATCAATTGAACCACAAGGTTGAATTGACACTCAGACTTGAAAATACGCTGGACGAAAAGTACGAGGAAGTGTTTGGTTTTTCGTCCCCTGGATTCGCTGTCCATGGCGGTGTGAGGGTAACCTGGTAACGCGGCAGCTTATTGAGGATATTTTAATCGGAACGCGGAAGTGGCTTACGCAGGAAATTTGTTAATATGCGTTAAGTTAACAAATTTTTGAGTCCGACTCTGACACAGTTATGGCGGGAATAGTGATGCCGCATACCGACCTGAATCAGACGTCCCCGAGGCTGGGAAAGGATATTTCGATGAATGGTTTCAGGAACACACCGAAAGCTTCGACTCAGCCGGTATCAATGTAACGGGCAATCCAAATTCAAATCCATAAATCAAAGGCGCTACAGATGAGCTATGAATGTTTCGAAGTCAGCATCGCGGACAAGATCGCCCAGGTTGTTCTGAATCGACCAGATAAACGCAATAGCATGAATCCAGCATTTTGGAAGGAACTGCCGGAAATCATCAAGGATATCGATTACGGCTCCAAAGCCCGGGTCATCGTGTTGTCGTCCACCGGTCCGCATTTTACCTCCGGTCTTGACGTGAGTTCATTCGGCGCCATCTCGAATCCAGCCGATGATGATAAGGATAAAAAAACACGAAAACTGCAGGCAGGCACTGCTTTTTACGACAACGTGTTACATATGCAGGAATCATTCAGCTGTATCGAGCAATGTCGTATCCCCGTCCTCGTGGCAATACAAGGGGGTTGCATTGGCGGCGGAGTCGACCTGGTGACCGCTTGCGATATTCGTTACGCAACTGAAGATGCCTTCCTCACTATCTTTGAAACCAATATCGGCATGACCGCGGATGTGGGTACGTTCCCCAGACTGGTAAAACTCATTCCAGAGGGCTACGTCCGTGAGATGGCCTACACCGGGCGTCGGGTCAGCGCCCAGGAAGCTAAATCAATGGGGTTAATCAATCAGGTTTTCGCCGACCAGGTGACCATGCTTGAAGCGGTGATGGAAATCGCCCGGGATATCGCCAGTAAGGCACCTCTCGCAGTCTATGGCTGTAAACGAATGATCAATTATGCTCGTGACCACAGCACCGCAGACAGTCTTGATTACATTGCCATCTGGAACGCGACTCACCTGCAAATTGAAGAAATTCAGGAGGCGATGGCAGCGAATGCGGAAAAACGTCCCGGCAATTTTGTAGAAATCCCAAAGAGTCGGAAGCAGTAAATATCTTTACTTAGAGATGCCCTGTTTCTCCCACCAAGTGCATCATGTACTCTATTAGCAAAAGGACATGCTAAAAGATGATGGACCAAAATACGCTCAATGCTGCTCTGATCGCGCAATTTCCCTTACCGGATACAGACAAACCGGAAATTGGCATCGACATCCTCCTTGAACATCTTCGCGTGATGCAAACCTCGGGCGTGAGTGAACCCTCAATCCTGCTGGAACTGCAAAAAAAAGATCCAAAAAGCTCCTTGTCTGCAGATCATTATGCATTGATTCAACTCATTGATTCCTGTTGTTCCAGTGAGGTAACAAAAGCAGAATTCCCCGCGGAAGTTTCCAACAGACTGATGGGTGTGGTTGCCTGCGCTACGCGGATCGCACTAAACGAGGGTATCGAATCTCTTTCCCAGGACCATAACGCGCTTTATATTCTGGAAAGCCTGATCGACTTGTCCATTGGCTGGCCAGATATCCGCGGCAATCCACGGGAACTGGTCGAACAAAAATTTAACAGCTCCTTACTCGGTTTGACCTTAATAACAGATACGCTGGGTTCGGACGATGCAATAGAGGGCGCCCGTAACAACCTGCTAACTCTTCTGCAGGAAGACATTATCAATTTCTCACGCAATGAAAGGCAACGTATTGACAAACTGGAGCAGCGCATGGTGGACGCTGAAGCAGGTCAATTCAAAACAGTGCAGGCAAAAAACCTCGCCGCAAAAACTCTGAATGCGGCCATGGAGAACCGGACCTTATCTAAGCCCATTGTCGAATTCCTGCAAGGAGCCTGGCTCGAATCGCTGCAGCTAATCCTCACACGAGAAGGCCTGCAGAGCGATCAATGGCTGAAGGCAACCAAGCTGACTGAAACCCTTATCATGACGATGCAGCCAGGAAATTCAGATCAAACCCAAAGCGCGAAGCTGGTATTGGGAGATTCACCAAGCACCGATGCTGATGTCGAAATCGAAAAAGGAGTCGAGGCATTTCCGCACAAGGATGCCGATTCTGCGAAAGAACCGGCGACTGCAGCTGCAGCAGAAGCAACCATAGCAACCCAGGATCTCTATCGGATCATTGAGCACCTGCCCGAAGAGCTGAGAGGTTCATTGGTTGCGCTGGAACATAATTCGACCGCTGCAGATGAAGCATTAGCTGCCATCGAGTCTGCACATATCGATGTTATGAAAGGTGAGCCGTCACCCGCATACGAGTTCCAGCTCATCACCACTGACGAAGGCTTGTTGGATGAAAGCACCAGCGTCAGCCAGTCGTTGTTGGCACCCGTTGAGAAACTGGTTCCGGGACAATGGTTCGTTTACTCGGAAGAGAGCCAATCGCCACGGCACATAAAGTTGACCCTGAAGGTGAATGAGCTAAAGCAATTGCTGTTTACCAATCGTAGCGGCGCCAAGGTTCTGCAGGTGAACTTCGATGAGTTTGCATATTTAATGTCGACAAAAACTGCAACCGCTTTACCGCAGCTGGGCGCCATTACTCAGTCACTTCGATTGATCCTGAAGAACCTGGTGAGTCGACAGGTCAAGAAAGAAAAAGTAGTCGAGGCAAAAATAAAGAAACGGGCTGCAGCAAAACGTAAAAAGGAAATGGAGGAAACCCAATTCGTTTTAGTGGCAGTGAGAAAAGATCAATTGCAGTCAGATGACACGGCCGAAGAACGTGAAAAAGCACTGCAGCTAGTGGCTCAACTCAACCTGGGCGCGACGCTGAGGATGAGTGGGGTCGGGAAGGAAGCTGTGGAGGCAAAACTGGCTGTCGACGACCCCCTGGATAACAAAATCATATTCGTCGACAAAACAGGATTAAATCTGGGCGAATATACAAAAGAAGAGATCGCTGCCCTGATAGCCAGCGGACAATGTGAAGTGGTAGACAGCGGCCTTGAGGAGAAAGACAATTTTCGTCGCGTAATTGCGCGATTGAGAAAGAAGAAAAAATTATCGGCAGATATAGAATGAAAAACCTGGTCGACGAAAGAGCCACACCGAGACTCACAAAAGACGTTACTATTTTCATCGAAGTGCAATCGGCTTCAACAGAGGATCAGTCCGAGGAAGATATCATTATCTGCAAGTCCCTCGATCTATCAACCCTTGGATTACAGGTTGAGCTCGATCGGCTTATCCCGGAGGGACGAATTCTCAGGCTCTGCCTTGATATAAAAAACAAGGAGCCGATCTTTGTCGTTGCCGAGGTGATCTGGCGGCATCAGGATGAGGGCACTAAAAACTACCATGTTGGATTCAAACTGCTGGATTCGAAAGGATCAGACTTGAATGACTGGCAGCAGGCAATTTCAGAAATTTTCAACGAATAGCCTGATATCTTTCTACCCTTTTTGACACAAAATACATCAGTAGTCCTGTCACTATCATGGCTATTCCAGCCCATCCTTCCTCCGGGCGATTAATCAAAATGTAACTTAGAGTCCATAGGGTAATTAGCAGGTAAATGATGGGTGTAACCGGGTAACCAAAGGTTCGATAGGCACCATCAATATTCAGCTTTCGCCATCGAATAACAAAAACCCCGATGACCGTAAACAGCGTGTTCACCCCGAGAATAAATCCTGAAAAGACAAGAATAGATTCGAAGGTCGCGGTCAGGATAAAAACAATAGACAATGTGCCAAGGCACACGATAGCTACCGCCGGTACGCCATTTTTATTCGTCGCGGAGAGAAACCTAAAGATAGCGAAATCTTCACCGATAACCTGTAACACCCTTGGACCTGCTATCACCATCGCGCTGACGGTGGATATCAGCAGAAGAGCCAGTCCAATTCCCATCGCCTTGCCACCAGCCTCTCCAAAAGCTCTTTCTGCCACAATCACGCCGATTTCTATTTTGCCCTGCATACTGTCCATGGGCGCCGTGTAGAGGAAAACAAAATTCAAAGCCAGATAGATCAGCATGACAAATAATGTACCGACAAACAGTATCATCGGTAAACTTCGTTGCGGATCATCGAGTTCACTCGTGATGTAGGTTGCCGCATTCCATCCCGTGTAGGCGTAGTTAACATAAATAAGTGACACGGCGAATGCACCCCCGAACAGGATATCTGTATCTGCAGAAACAGGAATGAGACTTACAGGCTGGGGTGTATCGACGAATATTACAACCAGCACACAGAACGCAAATATCAGCAAGACCTTTATTGCGGTAAGAAAAACCTGGGCGCTACCGCTGGCCTTTCGTGAAAAGCAATGCAGTACCGTCATAGTCATTACCAGTAACGACGCAGCCAGAACCGGTGAGACTCCATCGACGGAAGCTGACAAATAAGCACCGAAGGTCATCGCCGCAAGAGCGATAGGTGCAGCAAAACCGACGGTCACTGAGATCCACCCCGAGATAAAACCAACAGCGGGATGATAGAGACGTGTGAGGAAATTGTATTCGCCGCCCGACCTGGGCAGGTTAGCTCCCAACTCCGCATAAGTCAGAGCACCACACAATGCCGCGATGCCGCCAACCAGCCACAGCATCATCAATGCAAACACGGATCTGATATCGGCTAGCTGAAACCCCAAACTGGTAAACACACCAGTGCCGATCATGTTTGCAACGACGAGTGATACTGCCGCTTTTCTGGAAAATCGATTTTCGATCATGACGACTTCAAGGAAATTTAATGATGGCTAGTAGATCGCGTAAAGATAGCCAAAATATCCAGTCAGGAACACCAACCCGGAAATCCTGCCAATGCTTATCTTCGCCAATACATAAATCCATAACATGACGGTGGCAGCAAACATTATCCACAGATCGAATCGCATAAATTGAGGGTCAACAGGTATATCCGTTAATAAAGCCGTGATACCCAGAATTGCCAGTATGTTAAACAGGTTACTACCCACGACGTTACCAATAGCGACATCTGAACTCTTGTGCAGTGCTGCAATGACGGTAGTTGCCAATTCCGGCAGAGATGTACCAAGGGCTATCAGGCTGAGACCAATCACTGCCTCGGAAACCCCCCAGCTGCTGGCGAGACCAACCGCGCCTTCGACCACCAGATTTGCGCCGAGTGGTAATGCCACCACACCCAGTACAATGAGGATAGCAATCGTACTTGGATATGATGGTAACCCCATAGATCGTTCCATTTCTTCCTCAACATCATCGAGCCCGGGCATGACCGCGCCTCCACGCACGGTGAGAATCAGAAAGCTGATTAGAATAAAGAGCAGAAGCAATCCACCCACGAAGGTGATGGGTTCCAAAAAACACATCACAATGAAAAGCAGGGAAACCGCAACCATCAAGCTGGTTTGCTTTCCCAGGCCATCCTGATTGGTAAGAATCGGAAATATCAGCACCGGTATGCCGAGAACCAGAAGTACATTGGCAATATTGCTACCCACGACATTACCGATTGCGATACCCGGATATCCTGACAGTGCTGAAAAGGTCGAGACCATCAGTTCAGGCGCTGATGTCCCCATGGCAACGACTGTCATGCCAACAATAACCGGAGGTATTCTGCTCTCCTTGGAAAGACCAAGGGCCCCTCTGACGAGTAACTCGCCTCCCATCAGAAGATAGACGAAGCCGCCAAAAAGTTTTAGTAAATCAAGAGATTCGAGCATCAGGAAGATTTGTTTTTAGCTTCTTGTTCCAGATGATCCATCAATTCATTTAATGATTCACCAAGAAAGGCGATTTCATTATCACCTTGTGTGTTTGCGCGAACTGATCCATCACCTTGGCGCATTTTTTCTACCACGACTACCAGTTCGTGGATGGGTTTTGCCAATTGGAAGCCTAACAGGGCACCGCCAATGATCGCGAACGCAGACAGCGCGACCCCGATGTCAAACAACGCATCCCTCAAGACTTCAGCGCGTTTTTCCTCCTCAGCTGCATCCACTTTGACAATGAGTCCCCAGTTGAGAATCGGAAGATAGCGGGTCGCTGACCAGACATTAATTCCACGATAGTCCCGTACATTTTCTGTCAGTATTTTTTCTTCACCGGACAAAGCAACCCGAATAATCTCCGACATTTTAGACAAATCCTGCTCTTGAAATTTCCCCTGCTGATCATGTCTCAGTGGATTGAGCACCATAACCGAGGTCGCATCTTTCCATTTGACCACCATGGTCTCACCCGTTTCGCCAAGACCGGTGTAATCACCGGTAACATCGAACAGGTCTTGTGCATCAACGACGAATTCCATCCCACCTATCAACTGGCCGTCCAGGGTGATGCCAGTATTGAGAGCGACCCGTAATCCACCAGACGCGTTAGGGAACGACCCCACATAGCCTACATCTTCATCAGGCACACTGTGCTGGTGTTCCAGCCTGGCACGGCCGAAGGAAGCGACTTCGATTCCATTCAAATCAAACACGGTGATCCTATCGACATCATCCACTGCTGCCACTGCATCTTCAATAATTCTCGTAACCTTACGAAGCGACCCTTCATCCCCGTTTTGGAGGTATTGTTTGAGATTTTCCTGGAGTTGCGCACGACTTCTCACCAGACGAATCTGCTCCTGCCAGCTTTCATAGACCTTGAGTAAATCCCGTTTTTTACTTTCAGCAAGAGCGTCCAGCTGTCTTTCCGACATTTCCTGAAGAAGCGCCTCTGAAGTTTTGTAAGCAAAGGTTCCCAGCAGCGCCATGCTGATCAGAGAGACTGATACCAGCGCCAGGGAAAGTTGGGTTCTTATATCCACGCTTAAAACAAATTGTAAGAATGATTCATCTTTACACCCTGAACATCCAATGTGAAGTTAACTGCCGGCGAGAAGCGGTGGATCTCTGATCAGAGATCCCCTAATACTAATCAACGCAATATCTTTCTCTTTCCTGCAGGGACGCACGCGCCGCACAAAATTCTGCCAGAGCCTTTGTTCCACTTCTCATGTCTATTCTTGCCGTGCTCAGAACAGCTTTCTCAGCAACAACCAGGCTGCCAAAGGATTCATCCTTGCAATAAACAGCTCGCTCCAAACCGTTAGCTTTCTTGATGCAATAATCAAAATAAGACTCACCAGATTTGGGCGGGCTGAGCTCATGCTCGCTGGCGGGTGCCTCAGGTGGGTCCATCGCCGGTGTTTCCATAGCGATAGACGGTTGCCCGGCAGAACCCGAGCTGACCTGTTCTGTCGCCACATCCACTTCCTTCACCATCTCCGGTTCTCGCTTGACCCACCAGGCGTCGCTAGCACCATAGGCTCGTAGATCAGCCAACACCGTGTCGAAGGGAGCATCAAAAGGTCCGTGCAGAACCCTGTACCAGGGAGCCGCAGCAACTGTTGCCTCCTCGATTTGAAGATTACCGATTCCGTCGCTTTCAAACCGTGACAGGACCCGGTTTGCCCGGATCTTACCGCGAAAGCCCCCCACTACCAGAAAGTAATCCATCCCGTCGGTCGAAATCTCCTCGCTTCTTTCTTTCATCACACGGAGCTGATCGCTGTCCATCGCGATTGACCATGGAGTAATACCCACATCCATGATTTTTTCTCGCTGCACCATCGGATAGAGGTCTTTTTCCACCACCAGTCGATAGGTATTAAGATCACCAACCGCAAATGTCGCAACCTGAACTGACAATCCGGTAATCCCCGATATTCTGTTTTTTTCCGCCATCGCGTTAGACAGTACATTAAAGCTGCCAATGGACCAGTATTCGGTTTCAGCAAATGAATTTAGACACACCAACGTGATGACCACACCGAAGAGTTTTTTCATTTTCTAGTCCATTCTCTTTCTTTCCAAGTCTAACCCAGCCTGCATATTTCGCAATGGTAACCGGGGAAATCTGACCATGAGATTTATTGAATAGCCTTCACAAGTTACTAGAATCCTCCCAATTTTCACTGATATCTCCCGGGTAACTGATATCATCGATTTCGCACGGTCCAAAACGGCCGGTAGGTGCACCCGCTCGCTCATCATATATGAAACCAGACAACCAAATTTATTACGGTTATTGGCTAATCGCTGCCGCTTTCGTCGCCCAATTTGTATCTGTTGGGGTGCAAAACTATGTGATTGGTCCGTTTATGATCCCCATGACGGAGGAATTAGGCTGGACCAGGGCAGAATATACGATTCCCAGAACCCTTGGCCAGGTCATGATGGCCTTCACCGGATTTGTGGTAGGCGGCTACGTCGACAGGCACGGCGCAAAGCGGTTCATGCTCGCAGGTGTATTTATCTTGGCAATTGCACTCTACCTCCTGGCGCTGATCGAGTACTTATGGCAATGGATCATACTAAACGGGTTAGTCCTCACCGTGGGTGCCGCCCTCATTGGTAATCTCGTTGTCAATGTCACCCTGGCAAAATGGTTTGTTGACTTCAGGGGACGCGCCATCGCTTTCGCGGCCATGGGTGTGTCTTTCGCTGGCGTAATTCTCACCCCCGTCGTTACCTTCGTTATCGATAGCGAAGGCTGGCGTGTGGCCTGGCAGCTTCTTGCATTTGGCGCGCTCATTTGTGTGATACCGGTTTCCCTGTGCATGCGAAGGGCACCGGAAGACTATGGCCTACTACCGGATGGCATGACCGAAGAGGATGTTCAGGCAGGGAAAGCGGCCAAAGCGATGCAGGATTTTACAAATTCCATGACCCGGCGCGAGGCTCTTCACACAACTTCATTTTACCTGCTGGTACTCGCATTCGGATTATTCGGCATCACCATTGCCGTCATGTTGTTACAAACTGTTCCCTTCATGACCGATGCGGGCTATTCCAGAACAACTGCAGCCATGATGATTACCGTCGCATCTATTCCGGCGCTACTGTCAAAACCAATCTGGGGATGGCTGATTGATGGTCTGCAACCGATACCCCTTGCGGCGACAAGTGCCGCTTTAACCGCTACTTCGCTATTTATCATTGTTTTTTCTGTTCAGGCCGGGGCTACTTTCTGGGTATTTGCTGGATTTGCCATTCTGGGCCTGGGCTGGGGTGGCATGATCCCTTTGCAGGAAGTCATCTGGGCGTCATTTTTTGGGCGTCGTTATCTTGGTTCTGTCAGGAGTGCTGCCCTGCCCTTCTCACTTCTGCTGACGGCCGGAGTGCCGCTGGCCACATCGTATTATTATGATGTTGTCGGCAACTACGATGGCGCAATCATTACGGTGGCGATAGCCAACCTGATATCAGCGGCAATAATATTGGCGATACCACGACCGAGAAGGCCACGCTCTGGACAACTCCATGGTTAAGCCTTCAAAGTTCACTACAAATATGGCCACCATCAATCACGATGGTGGAACCGGTCATGTAGGCAGAGGCGTCAGACGCCAGCAACAATAAAGGACCATCCAGGTCCTCAAATTCCCCATACCTGCGCATGGGTATCCCCTTGCGAAATTCGTCGGCCTGATCACTTTCCAGCAACAGACGGCTGACATCGGTAAGGATATAACCCGGCGCGAGGGCGTTGACACGAATCCCGAATCTGGCTCCCTCCAGTGCCATAACCTCGGTCGCTTTAACCAAGGCAGCCTTCGAGACAGCATAGGGAAACTGCCCCTTGATAGTTCGATAGGCAGTGATGGATGATATGTTGATGATATTGCCGCCTTTCTGCCCGCTTTTTACAACACGTTCTGTATACATCTTTGATATTCGCCACACGGATTTCAGGTTGGTATCCATCACATAATCCCAATCCTCCTCGTCGATCATGGCGTAGGTTTTAGCACCGGATTCCACACCAGCGTTGTTAATGACCACGTCGATTGGCCCAAACGCCTCTTCTGCAGCATCGAGAAATGCAGCAATACTATCCGCATCGAGAACATCAAGCGCCACACCCACTGCCTTCCCGCCCGCGGCATTGACCTCCTCTACGCGTTCACGAATCTTCTCGATTCGACGCGCACCGAGCACCACACTGGCACCAGCTTGTGCCAGGACACCGGCAAAGTGGTGACCGAATCCGGATGACGCACCGGTGATGACAATATTCTTGTTCTGCAGTGAAAACCGATCCACAAATATCTCCATTCATTAAACATGATGGCGGATGTCAACATGTGCGAGTGGCCTTTGCAACACCTGCCCCGCCAACATCACTGACTTTAACCAATTTCACCAATATCTCGTCAAGTATCCAACTTTGCCTCTTTCGAAACCTTGTAACCTATTGTAATATATACATTAATTGGCATGGTATCGAAATTGCTTCCGTTGATACAGGTACTTAACCCAAGGCACTTGATATAAGATGTGCGCCCTTTCCGGCAAAGCAACTCCATCACCCTATGTCTCTTGAAAACTACACTGATCTCGAGTTGGGAAAGCGGGCAGAACTGGTCAAAATGAAACGGTTGGCAGCGAGCCTCCTCGTGCTCGCGACCCTGGTTTATATCGCGGCCACAATGTTTGAAGATCAACATATCTGGGTGGGGTTCGTGGCATCCACCGCCGAGGCTGCGATGATCGGCGCGATCGCGGACTGGTTTGCGGTGACTGCACTGTTTCGCCACCCGCTGGGACTGAAAATTCCGCACACCGCCATTATTCCCAACAAGCAAGACGTCATTGCGCAGCAATTTGGAGCATTCGTACAGCAGAACTTCCTGTCCGAAGAAGTCATCTCCTCGAAAATTCGCTCCATGGATCTGAGCCACAGGGTCGCTGCATGGATTGTGGAGAGAGAAAACGCCCGCGCCATCGCGGAGCAGATCACAGCCGGGCTAGCTGGTGTTGTCAGGGTGATGAATGATGAAGACATTCAAAACATGATAGAAAAGAAAGTCAGGGACAGGATTCGAGATACCTCGTTCGCCCCGATGATCGGGGAGTTGTTGTCGTTTGTGACTTCCGGGCGGAGACAGCAGGAACTCTTTGACAGCGTTGTGAATTTCGGTCTTTACCTGCTTGAAGACAGCGATCGCGATATCAAGGCTAAGGTAGAGGAGGAAACTCCCTGGTGGTTTCCGGGTTCTGTCGACAAAGCCATTTACAAACGAATCGTACGCAGTGTCAGCAAGATGCTGTACGAAATGCAGGTGGACGTATTACACCCAGTACGCAAGCGTATGGTTAAAACGATGAATCAATTCATGGAAGATCTTAAACACTCACCTGATATTGCTGAAAAGGAAGTGTCCATTAAAGAAGAAGTACTCGAACACCCGGCGATCCGGGACTTTACCACCTCGCTCTGGACCGACATAAAACAAGCATTACTGGATCAGAGCGATCACCCGGATGCCGAGTTGAAACGGGCGATCGAAGACGCTGTCATCAAATTCGGCCAGTCAATTTTAGAAGATGAAGTGCTGGCGACGAAGATCAATGGCTGGGCCGAGGACAGCGGGCGTTATCTGATTCGCACCTATGGTCATGAAGTCGCCGACCTGATTTCCGACACCATTGAAGGCTGGGATCCAGAAGCCACTTCAGAGAAGATAGAACTCCAGATTGGCAAGGACCTCCAGTTTATCCGTATCAACGGTACGGTCATCGGCGGTCTTGCCGGATTACTGATTCATACCTTGACGGTTGTTCCGGGCATTCTTGGTATCAATTTTTACAACTAGTTCCCGTTGCCAGCAGTTGCCGTAATCCCCTATCGATGAGAACATCATCGAACTGACAGCAACGCCACTAATTATTCAGGAGAATAACCATGATCGTCGAGCAAATCTGGACGGGGAACGCCTATCGTAATTTTAATTACCTTGTCGTCTGCCCGGAAAGCGGCGAAGCACTTGCGATAGATCCCTTGGATCATGAGAAGTGCCTTCGCACCGCGAAAGAAAATGGCTGGACAATCACACAAGTCCTGAACACGCACGAACATGGAGATCACACAGGCGGCAATACAAAAGTGATCGCTGCGACCGGAGCGAAGCTGCTGGCCCACCATAACGCTGCTAACAGCATTCCCGGCATGGATATCGGGCTATCGGCCGGAGACGTGGTCAAAGTCGGCAAGACCGTTGAACTACTGGCGCTGGATACACCGGGACACACGATGACTCATGTTTGCCTGCTGTCACAAACCGATGAGCCAGGATTGTTCAGCGGCGATACCCTGTTCAACGCAGGCGCTGGCAACTGTCATAACGGCGGTCATCCTAAAGAGCTTTATGAAACCTTTGCCAGCCAGCTTTCAAAGCTGGCGGATGATACAAAAATATATCCGGGCCACGACTACATCACCAATAATCTGGAATTTACCCTGTCACGGGAACCTGATAACACGAGGGCTAAATCCTTGCTTGATGAAATCAAGGACCAAAACCCCGACTCTGCCCTGGTATCAACGATGGCCATGGAAAAAGAGATCAACACTTTTTTCAGATTGCAGAATCCATCGGTGATCGCCACGCTCAAAGCGGAATTCCCAGACATGCCCGATGATCCTGATGCACAAACCGTATTCCTCAAACTGCGTGAACTCAGGAATAAATGGTAAAAGTAGCCACGCACCACAAGGCAGACCCCTGTAACACTATCCAGCGTGGCCTATATTACGCGTTTCACCAGATTTCAACATGGGGAAACCAGACGGCTGATACGTCAGGATAATAGCTCGACGCGGCTGATCTGAATTGTTAGGACGCGAGCCATGCACCAGGTGCGGGCTGAAAAATACCAGAGAACCTGCCGGTACTTCGATAGACACCTGTTGCGATTCATCAAATTGTTCCGGGTCGGTATAAAATCCACCCAGCTGAGTGCCATCGCTGGTCCCAGGCAGACAACCGCGAGTATGACTTGCCCTGATAACGCGCAAGCATCCGTTAGCCTCAGTCGCATCGTCAAATGCAAGCAGCACATTAGGCAGCAAGTCAACATGGGCACTATCGTGTCGCCAGTAGGGGGAGTCCTGGTGCCAGCCAAAACCTGATCCTTTACCTGGACGCTTGAGATTCAGTTTGTCAGTCCACAAGGCAATATTTTCACTACCCACCAGATGACGCATCGGTTCAACGATACGGGGGTCATCAATGAGTGCTTCCAGGCGGGCATCGAGCTGATGTACCGGTTCGATCACCCGGATAGTCTCGCTCCACGGCGACTGCTCGAATTGGATGGTGACATAACTCGAATCGACAAACCGTTTACCATCGAGTATATAGGTGCGACCTTCCTCGCTAAGCGCTTGTGCCAAGTCCACTGCCCTCTCCGCCGCCTGCCGAAGTTCAGCTATCTCGCGCGTTTCAAACGCGGCCCTGCGCACGAGAAATCCATCGCGTTCATAGCATTGGGTTTCAACGGAAGTCAGTTCAAATGACTTCTGCGCCTCTCTGTCACCGCTCAATAGACTTTCCCCCGAATCCTTCTCGTTATACTAGTTCAAGAAGAAGATTTTGTTGGATCGCAATCGATTTAAGGCACCATCTCGATAAGATAATTACGGGCTGTGCCAATTTATATCAGGTAATTCTTCAACCATACCAAGTTTCGACAAAGCGCTTGAGCACAACCAATCTTGTACCCTCCCAGTCAACTTTGATGGCCCCAACATCTCGATGTCACGTGATTTTACCGCATCGTTGAATCCCAGCTGGCAGGTCCATACGGCAGTCATCGTCCTTAGAGAACACCTTATTGTCACGTCGATTTCATGACCGGGGTCATTCAGGCAGAGATCAACCTCACCGTTTTCAGACACCAGCCACCAGTCACGAGTTCCTTTGCGGGCATCCGGGTAGGTAAACTGTACGACAACACGATGGATTGGAAACGCCGCAGGATCCACACTTCGGCGCATATCCCACATTAAAAGACCGGCATCAAGATCCTGATTGCCCAGGTTAGTGCGAGCCCAGCGGTGTCCCCAGGCACCGAGTAGTTCCACTACCGGGCGCAATTCCAGGCCCGCGTCAGTCAAGTTGTAGCTATAGCTGCCCTTGTCCCCATCGCGAGTTATGACCTTGGCCTCAACCAGGTGCTTGAGTCGCGCAGATAATAATGTCGGCGACATGAGCGGCACACCTCTTTGCAATTCACTAAACCGCGTACTACCGGCAATCAATTCCCGCACAATCAGCAGGGTCCAGCGTTCGCACAGTAACTGGGTCGCCTGCGCTAACGGGCAAAACTGACCATAAACTTTCATCATCCTGCTCCTTGACAACTACCACATTGCATCTCGTCTCAACCAGCCTGTTCACTACTACAGAATCTGTACTTCAATATCTGCTTCTCCAATGTTATGTTGAAATCGTCACTATATACAAGTGGCACTCTTATGGTCCGAATAACATCATTTGCTAACTGGAGCATCCCGATGAGCGAATCACTCTATGAAAGACTCGGTGGAACTGAAGGCATTAACAAGATTGCAGGGGACCTGGTCGATATTCATCTGCAAAACCCCGCCATTGCGACACGGTATGCTGAAAGCGATATACCTGCTGTCAAGAACGCGGCAGCTACATTTTTTATAACAGGCACTGGCGGTCCTGACGTATACAAGGGCAAGGATATGCTTGCAGCTCATAAAGGCATGAACATTTCAGCGGCGGAGTTTATGGCGGTCCTGGATGACGCTTTAGCTGCATTGAAGAAAAATAATATTGGCCAACGAGAGCAAGAGGAAGTTTTATTTATATTTTACAGTTTGCGTTCGGATATCGTTCTCGTTTGAGTGTCTCACTGGTTTCATTCCAGTCGGCATAGGTTGAATCAGCTACCTGGAGATCCGAAGTTCTCCAGGTACCGCATGGCGACGTTAACGCGAAACGAAGCCTGAATATTGGAGACAGACGCATGAACAAACCAGCGGGAAATGCACTAGATCAACTGAAGACCGCGATACCAGAACTGGCGGATGAAGCGCGTGCCCGAGCCGAAGAATTTGAGCAATTACGCAAGATCCCCTCGGATTTCGTGTCCAAGCTGCAAGCCGCGGGTGTCTACCGCATCCTGGTATCGGAAAGCCAGGGCGGCCTTGGAGGGGACCTGATTGACTGGCTTGAAATGGCGACAAGCCTGGCCGAGGCGGATGCGTCAACCGGATGGACTTGCGCTCACGGGGCAGTTACCAATGCACTCGTTGCCAATATTGCCGATCAGAAGTTTGTTGATTCTTTTTTTTCAGATCCGAACGCCAGTGCTGCGTGGAGTAATCTGCCCCGGGTGCAGGCAAGAGAAGTAGATGGCGGCCTCAGCATCTCTGGCAGGTGGTCATTTGCAACGGGCTGCACCGCTGCAACCTATGTCGGCGGCATGCTGCCTTTCCCGAAGAAATCAGCCGATGCAGAGGATCGTTTGGTGGTCGCCCTCGCGCCGATCGAACAAGCGACAATTGATGAAACCTGGAATCCCGTTGGCCTGGCGGGAACAGGTAGCCATGATGTTGTATTTGATGATGTTTTTGTGCCATGGCAGCGCATTTTTGACTGGCCCTACAGCACGCCAACTTATGCCTATCCGACCGCCGTTTTCATCCCGGGAATCTGGTTTATTTCCATCTGTGCAGGGGCAACCCACCTGGGCTTGGCGCGACACGCGATTGATGCAGCACGCAGGGACCTGAGTGTGAAAAAAGATCGCTTCAGCAACAAACCGCTGCTCACAAATCCAGCCATACTGGCGCCGCTGGAAGAGGCAGAAGGTCTCTATTTTACCTGTCGAGCCGGCATGGAAAACGCGCTAAAAGAGGTATGGGAAAGCGGTCTGCATGGCAAGCCATTGAACCAGGCACTGAGCCTTCGGATTCGTCTGGCCGCAGTGACAGCCGTGCATCAGTGTACAGCCATTGTGCGATCAGTCTATGACGTATCCGGCGCCAGTGTTATCAGCAAAAAAGGCGTGTTACAACGGTTATACAGGGATGCGTCCTGCCTGACGCATCACATTTCGGTGAATCGCAAATCCTTTGAGACCACAGGGATAGAACGCCTCGGCATCAGTCAGTAAAATGACAGCGTTGAAGCCATTCCTGCTCGACACCGGCTATCGCCCGGTCCCGGGTATGCAAGGTCAAGCCGCGCAAGATACGTGACTTTAATTACTTACTCTGTTCGCCACCTCAATCAGAGGTCAGCCAGTCGTTTCCTCAGGTTGATAAATCAGAAGCTATCTCCTCTGCCCAATCATAATCAGCCTTGCCGTTAGGCAGTCTTTGTACCAACGGCACAAAGAATACTTTACGGGGTAGTTTATAGCCGGACAGGTGTTTTCTCGTTTCTTCAATCAACGAAGCCTCATCCGTTTCCATGCCTTCATTGAGGGAGGCTATGGCCACTATTTTCTGACCAAACCTGTCATCCGGTACACCCACGACCAGGCAATCAAAAATTTCCGGTGCTCGCTTGACCGCCTCTTCAACCTCTTCAGGAAAAACCTTTTCACCAGCGGTATTGATGCACTTTGAACCGCGCCCCAACAGGGTAATGCTACCGTCAGCGTCGACTGTCGCAAAATCCCCGGGGAAGCTGTATCTGACGCCATCTATTTCACGAAACGTTGCCGCAGATTTTTCCGGATCCTTGTAATAGCCAAGCGGGACATTTCCACCTGTGCCGATCAGGCCCATTTCCCCGGACCCAGGTATTACCTCTACGTCGTTTTCGTTAAATACCTTAACCATCTCCCCCATCTCGAATTTAGCAGTCTGGTCCACGTTGCCTCGAGTTGCCACCGAGGTTCCCATGGAGCCTTCGGTTGAACCCATGGCGTCAATCAGCGACATCTCATGATGCTCCAACAACCCCAGTTTGACTTCCGCCGACCACATGACACCGGACGACATAATGACCTTGACGGAGCTGATATCATGCGGAGCGCCTTCATCCTTGGCTCTATCCAGTTCGGACAACAGAGGTCTGGCAAAAGCGTCGCCCACGATGACCACAAAAGAAACCTTGTTGCGGGTTACCTCCTTCCATATTCTGATCGGGTCCAGACCCAGTTCCGGAATCGTGACCACCACGCCGCCCATCATGTGGGGGATCATCGAACCCACCCACATCCCGGTGCCATGCATCAGGGGACACGCGGTCAGGCTGATCAACTGGTTTCCTGAACCGCTCAAGGCAGCAGATGCGGTTGCAATGGCCTCCGGCGTAACCGGCGGCACGTCTACGCCGCCGAGTATCACCCATCCCATCGTCAGCGCCGTCGATATCTGGCCCATCGAATACATCACGCCCTTTGGCATACCAGTGGTGCCACCGGTATAGAGCATATAGATATCATCCGGGGAACGCTCAATCCTGGGCATCGGTTCCGTGCTGGCAATCAGATCATCGAAATCAACACCGCCAGTGACGCACCCGTCGCTGTCATCCTTAATACGGATAAAGACTTTAATCCTGGGAAGCCGGTCGCGAATCGACTCGATCCTATCGGCATAACAAGCCTGGTAGACGAGCGCTTCACAATCAGCATTGTCCAGCAGATAAATAAGCTCTTCTTCCTGATAGCGGTAGTTAACATTGATCGCCACACCCCTCATTTTCATAACGCCGAACTGAGCTTCCAGAAATTCATTGCAGTTGTGCAGGTACAACCCAACTTTGGAATCCGGTTCTAGTCCCTGATTTGACAGATACATTGCGACCCGAGCGGCGCGATCTTCGTATTCCTTCCAGCACCGGCTGACGAGCGGACATTTCACCAGCGCGCCCTCGAAGAAGGGAAATTCTACGAAGAGCGCGTCGCAACCAACCTGTCCAATCTTGTCTTTGGACAGGTGTTTCCGCAACTCGTCAAAGCCATTGCTGCTGCCGCGCCGGACGCACCGTTACAAGAGGTTCGCGAAGCCGCTCTGATTTTCCTCTACCGGCTTCTATTCATCCTCTATGCCGAGGATCGCGACCTGCTTCCCGTCCGCGACGAGCGTTATGACGATTACGGTCTGCGGGAGAAAGTGCGCGGCGATGTCGGCAGCCGCAAGGACCGCAACGATGCCTTCTCCGCCACCGCCGCCCGCTATTGGTCATCGATTGATGATCTCTGCCGGGCCATCGATCAGGGCGACGCCTCGATCGGCCTGCCGCCCTACAATGGCGGGCTTTTCGACCGGGATCGCACACCGCTTCTCGCCGATATCCGCCTTGGCGATCAGGTCATGGCCAATGTCATCGATGCGCTCTCTTTCGAACAAACACCGGATGGCCGCCGATACATCAACTACCGCGACTTGAGCGTTCAGCAACTTGGATCGATCTACGAGCGCCTGCTTGAGCACGAAGTCATCCGCGAGGGTGAAGAGATCATCGTCCG
>JACZXW010000096.1 GCA_022571415.1 Pseudomonadota bacterium | reverse complement strand
CACAATGAAGTAAACAAATGGAGCTGCTGGATATCCATGAGGAAAACACCGAAAAGACTGTGTTTCCATTATTGCACATATCGCACCGTAAATTTTTGATAAACCCAAATATCGCAATTACTTGCCATGCGCAGAACTGTACACTCCCATGAACTACTGATAATCGGGGAAATACGCCGGGGAGTGCCGATGAACCACGAATTTATCCAATACCGGGTCACAGACCAGATCGCCCATGTAATTCTGGATCGTCCGCGCTATCGAAATGCACAGAGCAGGCAACTCCTGGAGGAACTGGACCAGGCTTTCGAAGTCGCAGTCAACGACAGCCAGGTTAAAGTCATTATCCTGTCTGCCAGCGGAGATCATTTTTCTGCCGGGCATGACCTCGGCACTGAAGATGAAAAAACTGATCTGCAACGACGCCCCATGGGGGAAGGACTCCGGGGTCGCTACCAGCGAAGTCGTGGCCTGTACGTGGACTTCACGCTGCGCTGGCGAGATTTACCAAAACCCACCATCGCAGTAGTCCAGGGATACTGCATCTTCGGTGGCTGGATGATCGCTTCGGCGATGGACCTGGTTTTCGCGGCAAGTGATGCCATGTTCCTCGGCACTAACTTCCAGTACTTCTCCATTCCCTGGGACATCCATCCGCGCAAGGCCAAGGAGATACTATTCGAGAGCAGATTTATCGATGGCACAGAGGCTTGTGATCTGGGTCTGGTAAACCATGTTTATGCCAGGGATACCGTGCTGGAAGAGGCAGTGGCGTATGCAAAACGGGTTGCGTTGAATGACGCATTTCAACTTCGGATGATCAAACAGGCGATCAATCAGGCACAGGACAGCCAGGGATTTAAATCCCATATTGATGCTGCCCACAATCTGCATATGCTGAGTTCGACTGCAGAGAAAGATCCGGATTTTGCTCTCGGAAAACCAGCCGGGAAACGCAGGCCGATGGTGCAGCAGGCGCTGAAAAATTACGAAATCCGCCGACAACAGCAACAAAGAGAGCAGTAACATTTGCAAGGGCTGCTTCTATATCTCCGGGTACTATAAACAGATCCTATTGAGAAATATTCGTTCTTTAACAATCCGCCGGGAAGGGAGTAATATTCTTTTCAGGGAGTTATGTTCCCTTTAAGGCGGACAACTAAATCTGCCAACGTACGAAAGACGCCAAGGTCAAAACTCCTTCGGGATGCTTGGAGTCGTGATGTACAACTACGGAAAACACGTGTAATACCGTAAGCCTCGTCTAACCACGGGGCTTTCTATTGGCCTTCCCCTGATCCGCCCATGACACGCCCCTGTACATAGGCACCGGCAAATATCGCAGCCAATGTCATTGCCAGCGGCCAATTAGCGGCGCCAAGTCCGGCGATGGCAGGACCGGGACAAACCCCGCATATGCCCCATCCAATACCGAAGATGGCAGCGCCCCCCAGGGTCTCGCGGTTCATCTTGGATGTATGCTCGGAGAACACTGATTCGAGTAGAGGTCTGCCCATTACCCTGGGAATGAGCTGGTAGGTGAGAAACGTCACAAACGACGCTGCGCCCAGTACCCAGAGCAAGCCGAAGTCCTCAAATCTTAAAAAAGAAAGCACCACTTCTGGTTTGATCATTGAGGAATATGAAAGTCCAAATCCAAATAACGCGCCTGCAAACAGAACTGAAGCTAACGATGATGTTTTCATCACGTGCCGCCCAGTAACTTGACCAGGGTGGCTGAGATCATTGCCGAGGCAAGGAAGATCAGCACTGCCAACAATGACGGAAGCTGCAACGATGCCAGACCACAGATGCCATGACCAGAAGTGCAGCCGTTCGAGAGCCTGGCGCCGAAACCTACGATAAACCCACCCAGTGCTAACTGCCACCAGCTCACAGAAGTCTGGAACGATTCGCCCAGTGTAAACAACCAGACCGCGGCACCGATGACCAGACCAGCGGCATAAGCCAACCGCCAATTTCGCGAGGTGACAAATTCCTCTTGATTGAAGTAACTCCAATCGGAGACATAGGACAAGGTCGCCGTAAAGAATGTACTCATACCACCAACTAATCCAGTAACAACAAACAGGAAACTGACGGCGAACCCAATGAGCAGCCCGCCAACCAGATAGTGAGTGATCCCCAGAGGAAATAATGTATCAATTAAAAGCATCAGCCTACCCTTTCGGTTAAACAACTGGTTCCTGTACAGAACTGGCTCGCTGACTAACTGAATCTCCACAGGAACCCGTTAATTATATGTGGTCGCGCTATAGAAGAATCCATGCACCGGATAAATCATATCGTTATTACCGATAGCGCTAAGAAACATTATTCGCCGAGTAGTTTCTTCCTGGCTTTTCTTATCGCCTTATCAAAGTAATGCCAATAAAAATCTTCGGAATGATAACCAATTATTCGGTCAGTCAATTCATTACCGGCTACATCAAGAAACAGGAGCGTTGGTGTGCCGATCACACCATAACGACTGATAATCTCGATTGCCGTGCGGGAATGCCGATCGAAATCCACGACCTCCCCGCCCTCCCAGGAGAGTTCATGCAGGTCTACCCACGCCAGATAGTCATCATTTCGAAGCATCGGGAAAAGAACGTTCTTCTCCAGAAGCGCACAATAAGGACAGGCAAGGCGTGAAACGTAGAGCAGATAGATTCTATCAGCACTAACGGCCCGCTTAGCCTCGGCAGGAAGATTATGGGCTGCGGCAATGGGTTCTGCCGCCAGCACAGGTAAATAGATTGCTATAAAGACTATAACCAGTGTTCTTATTGCAGCCGCCACTAGAGCAACCATTCAAGCATGTACTGCACCAGTTCATCGGCATAGAGGTCCCGGAAAAAATGACCTGCGCCATCAATCCAGTAGTCTTCAACCAGGGAATTGGATTTCACCAGAGCGATCTGTGACCTGTAGCCTGTCGCCAAAGCATCCTCACTACCCTGGAATACCAGCACCGGTCGGTCGGCTGACTGCAGCAACT
The DNA here is from genome assembly GCA_022571415.1 of Pseudomonadota bacterium. Lineage (GTDB taxonomy): Bacteria > Pseudomonadota > Gammaproteobacteria > Pseudomonadales > Azotimanducaceae. Next base: position 5,415 of record JACZXW010000096.1, on the reverse strand, counting down.
CCGGGGTATTCCGGTTAGGCTCTGTTCCGTAATATGACACAAAGCTTGACGCCAGTACCTCAAGATCACTGCACTTAAGAAGATCAGCCCTGATCATCTGACCTTGACTGGCGGTTGCATGTTGCAACACCTGCGCCAACGAAACGCCAAATTTCTCCTCATAGAGTCGCGCGCTCTGCTTCTCGTTCCAGCTCATGGGCGCAATTAATACAAGATGTGTTACCGCCTGATTCGGGAACGCCCGATTGAACAACGCCACCTGATTACCGCCACGGGAATGCCCAACGACAACGATCTGGCGCGAGCGGGATTCAAGATATTCAACCCAGCGATTGATTTCAGCAGCCGCATTGCCATGGTTAGCCGTGATCGGGGACTCGCACTGCAAAAACCCCTTCCTGTCGTTGACCCCCAGGGACAATGTGATCGCCAGGCTATCAAAGCCTGATTCATCAAGCAATTCCTGCAGGCTGGTGATGATCTCCATTCCCTGGTGTGCCCATGTCCCATGGACGATGAGAAAAATCAAATTCGATTGGCTCGAATCCGCCTGGATGAAATTCCCGTTTAATGTCAATCCCTGGTGTTGAACTTGAACAGGTGCAGCGAGCGTGTGGTTGATCCAGAGCAGAGCCAAAAATCCAACGACTCTCATTCTAAAAAGATTCCATTTCCATGGTTTGAAATAATCGTCCCGCATTCTTTCCTGCCAGTTCCTTAAACGTGTCGAGATGAGAATACCCTGACTGGTCTATAGCATAAGCATCCGCAAGGTCGCCATCCCGTTCAATTATTTCTTCGATCTTGCCGCGGAGAAACTGCAGGTAACCCTGAGTTGTCGAGCGGATAGTAGCAAGATCGGTCGGTTCCCCATGTCCGGGGATAATAAGTTCAGGCTTCAGCGAAGCCATTGCATCAAAGGATTCGATCCACGCAGCAACATTGGTGTCGGGGAAAATGGCCAACAGCCGCTCGGTTGGCAGCCATAGAGATATGTCACCGGGGGAATGCGCCTCACCGAAGGAGCGCAGTTCTATCATCGTGCCGCCCATATCGATGCCATAAAACTCGTCAAATTCATGCTCCGGGATAGCGACATAAGTACCCTCTGCCTTCTCTTTATTCAACGACTGCATGCGTTTTAAAATCTGCTCACCCTGGTGACGCATTTCCTCCACTGCCCGCCGGTGCGCAATCAGTTTTACACCCTGGTCGCACCAATAACTATTACCTAGAAATGAGTGACCCTGGCCATTTTCATTCACCACCAATATCACCGGCAAGTCAGTCAATTGCTGAATCGCCAAATGTAATCGATTGGCAAGCATGTAGGAATCGCCGCCGTTGAAAACGACGACGCCCAGGCTGGTGAGGATCAGGCTCAGATTATTATTGTGGCCGCCATTATCGTAGGTTGGCGGGCCAGTCTCTCCGATGGCGGAATAGACATTGGCCGTGACGCGGGTCAGGTCAAGTGCGGTCAACGCACGGCTGGAACCGACGGCGGCTCCCGCCTGCAACGATACCACCAGTAGCATCAATAGTAGTCTATCCATAACTGACTTTAATATTACACGTTATATTATTGAATTATATACAATTAAACCAGACACCAGAGAAGGGGCACAAGCAAAAACCCTTTATATAAGTTTAACTTAATATTGTAAAATGCTAAATTACCAGCACCCATAAATAAGGGAAATAATAAAATGAATGATGAACCCATTATCTCTTGGAAAGCTGCTGGTATCGCACTGGGGCTACTTTTGACCCTTGCAACTTTTCTCGTAAAACCCCTGGGTGTGTCCACCCAGTTTGTAGTGACCGACGCCATCGTCATGCACCAAATTGCGCCCACGATTGCCGAAAGTAACCAGTATTTCTCCACCTACGGTGTCCCCTCTGATTGGGGCATCGGCTACGGATGGATGCTGGTGTTTGGAATGTTCATCGGCGGTGGCATTACCGCCATGATATTTCGTGACAGGCAACCCGAAGCAGATAAAGGTTCGATGCCACCCATGTGGCAAGCTAGATTCGGCCCGTCTGAGATCAAGCGTTATAGCGCGGCCTTTACTGGCGGTGTACTACTCTTGTTTGGTGCCAGGCTCGCAGGTGGTTGTACCAGCGGCCATATGATCAGCGGTATATCCCAGCTGGCCGTAAGCTCCTTTATATTCGGAGTGACGACTTTTATCGTGGCGATTGCTGCCGCGAAATTCATCTATCGAAACCAGGGGGCTTAATCATGTTGACCTTGTTGACCGGTTTTCTTATTGGCTGCGCATTCGGCGCCATCCTCTATCTCGGCGGTGCCTCAAGCTACAGAAAAATCCTTGGCACCCTGATGTTAAAAGACATGACGGTGATCAAACTGATGATGACAGGCATTGGCGTAGGTTCGCTAGGCATCTACCTCCTGGACCTGGGAGGGCTGGCAAACATGGCCATCAAGCCGGCCTATGTCTGGGGAATTGTGGCTGGTGGCGCCATCTTTGGAGTTGGCTGGGCGGTATCCGGTTATTGTCCCGGAACCTGTATCGTCGGCGCCTCAGAAGGCAAGAAAGACGCAGTTGCGACGCTGGTAGGCGCTCTCGTCGGAGCCTTCATCTTCTCAATGGCATTTCCGGTACTCGATGCGATGCTGATGCAGAACGCTAACCTCGGAAAAATAACATTCGAGGATGTCCTGGGAATCAACGGTATTTTCATTGCTATCCCATTTAGCATGGCAATGTTATTCATGTCTTTCTTCGTCCTTAAAGACCGTTACGAGTGACGAAACGGGTCAGGGTAAAAATATATTTTTACCCTGACCCCGGTTTTTCCGAACACTCGGGACACATAAAAGACAAACCCGCATCGACTTTCTCTGCGATGTGGCTTTCGATCCGTCGCCACTCACCCCCTTCTCCAGAATCGTTATCGGAAATACGAATTTTCCTACAGCGGGTGCAAATAGGAAGAATTCCCTCAAATGTTTGACGTACGGCGGACATCAGTCTGGATTGAACAACAATACCGATGTAGACAAATATTCCCCCGAAAAGGAAAATGAGACTAACGAAAGTTTCACTGAGTAAGGGATACCGCATGAAAATCGCTGCAATGGAAGCGATGTATCCAACCAGAAAAACATCATCAGAGAACGATGAATGAGAAAGTAGATCCTTATCGTTTCCTGGCGATTTTCCGGGACAAACGGCATCATTTCCTGAATGTCGCCGGAGCGCACCATGCCGAACAGCATGATACCTGCCCCCATCAATATGAGTGTGCTGTTGATAACCGTTTGAATGTCCATGGAAAAGAGCCACCTTTTGTCAGGGGTGGATATGAGTGTAGCCTGCCTGTATTTCATCCAGCATAAAAGCGACTCCGGTTTGAACCCCTGCCACGCCCTCCAGAAGTTCCGGTCGCTTACCGGTGCGACGCTGGATCGAATCAATCGTATTTAGGCAAACATAAAACCTGACGCCATTGTCCATCAGGCTGGAGATCCTGGAACGGTTAGGATTGTCCCCGGAAAAAAAGATCTGTACGCCCTTCCCAAAAGCGATGACTTCGATATCGATAAAATCCGGACCCTGGTAATGCTTAATCAGGTTATTGGAGATATCGAGTATCGCCGTATATTTTGTCGGGTCGGCGTCACTAACCTGCAGAATGACGTGTTGTTCGGCAAAGGGTTTATCTTCCTTTTCTGCCCAGGCGAAAAAGGAAAGTGCCAGTGTCAGCAGGATGATTGCTTTCATGTCAAATCTCCAAAATAATCCGCTATGCCCGGGTTGTTTGTAACACCTTTCAAAACGGGTGTTTCAATTTTATCCAGGCTGATTATCTGCTGGTCTCGCAGATAAGCCGCGACGACTTCCCAAACAGGCTCACCGGGTGCCTTTGCCCCTACGGTCGCCCAGCCAGCGACCTTGTAACTTTCATTATCTACAATCGACCGTCCATTTCGAAGTTTCATTTCGGTGATCCTGTTGCCCATGGATGCTGCCGGTGTACAAACGTATGACAAGCCGCCAGTACGAACCATGTCACCGCCTTGCTGGTAGTAGGGGTCAGGGTTAAAGAGGTTATCCGCGACGCTCTCCATAATGAGCCTGATTTCCGATCCTCGCATTTCGCGAACATAGGTTTCAGGATAAGTCATGCATGTCTGGTCCAGCAGTCTTTCCATGGTGATGGCATCACCGGGCAGGACAGAAGTGCCCCAGCGGAAACCGGGAGACAAGGCAATTTCCGCATCAAGTTCCTGCATCAGTGCATTACAGATAACCTGGTCAAACGTGCCGTTGAAATTACCTCTTCTGTATAACAATGTATCTGCAACAGCCAGTTCCTCGTCAAGCACAGCAGCGTAAGGCGCCCTGACCCGATCTATATACTTCTGCATGGCAGGATCTGCAGTAAGCAAATTAGCAAAGACCGGCAACAGCCGGTAACGGTATCCACTTAAACCCGATTGGCCGAATTCCAAATCGAGTACGGAAATAAATTTACCGTTGGAACCCGCGTTGGTGACCACAGTCACCCCGCCCGGGTTTTTAACTTCAACGGGAACCGGGACGCCGTCATGGGTATGACCACCCATGATAAAATCCACGCCACTGACCCTGCCGGCCAATTTTAAGTCAACATCCATGCCATTATGGGAAAGCAATATAATCGCATCGGGTCTTTGCGATCGCCTGATATTGTCAACCAGCTCGTCCAGGTTCTGCTCCTGAATGCCAAATGTCCAGTTGGGGATAAATCGGCGCGGGTTAGCGATCGGGGTATACGGAAAAGCCTGACCAATCACTGCTATACGTCTGCCATTGACCGTCTTGATGACATAGGGCGGAAAAACGTGACCGCTGTCCTCGTCGAACACCGGCACACCTTCAAATAACGCATCTTCAGTCGCCTTTATATTCTGGGCAACGAAGTGGCCGTTGAATGAATCAACATTCTTCAGTATTACATCTTCCGCATAGGTAAATTCCCAGTGACCCGTCATCACATCGACACCGAGGAGGTTGCACGCACCCACCATGTCCTGTCCACCGGTCCACAATGCCGTGCCGGAACCTTGCCAGGTGTCTCCACCATCGAGTAACAACGAATCAGGCACACTGCCACGGAGCCGATTTAACAGTGTTGCCAGGTGCGCAAAGCCACCGACCCTGCCATAACGTTCAGCGGCTTCATTGAAATCAAGGTAGGTGAGCGCATGCATCTCCATGGGATTTAACCCCGGAATCGCATCCAGCAGATTTCGGCCGACCCGATGCGGGAACCTGCCGTTTGCCGCACCGATGCCGAGGTTTACATTTGGCTCGCGGAAGTACACGGGATTTAACTGCGCATGGGTATCGGTGATATGTAAGATTCTGGCCTGACCAAAAGCAGGGAGATGATAGATGT
>JACZXW010000095.1 GCA_022571415.1 Pseudomonadota bacterium | reverse complement strand
GATGTTTTTCCGCTATTGTTAGCTCCTACAAGAATTGTTTCCTGTAAAGCGATTTCAACCCGACAAGATTTCAACTTGCGAAAATTCTGGATTTCAACAAAAGCAATGTTCATGTGGTTACCTCAGTCTCACTCTGTCACGTTGTAAAGTGGCCCTATTCGTATAACACTGAGTAGGCGGAACTTTTCTGAATACCTTCGAGTTTTCAAAATAAAATATATTCAAATTAATAACCTATAAGAGGTTCCATCGTAAAAGACAAAATTCCGGTGTAGAAAATTTCCGTATACCCTTTCCAATTACAGAATTCTTTCGCATACCCAGGAGGCAATTGCCTATAGACATGTCATAACATAGGCTATTTTGAGAGATAATTGCTGAATGGCAAAGCGCAATTGATTTCCCACATGAAGATCAGAAATACCGTTAACTTGATTCGACAAGGTTCGACTGTAAATTCAGTCATGTTGCCTCGACTACACTTTTTACGACTTACAACCCAAGTCGCGTAAACTGTTCTGCGGGTGCCTGCATTTCTTCAAGGGCATGGCGAAGCAGTTCCAACATTTCCTTCTCGAGTGGTTCACCCACGCGATTCTCATTCTCATCAGGATCATCCCTGATCTTGGATAGATGGTGATCATTGAGCCTCGGGTTCAGGCTCCAGAACGCCAACAGGTCGCCCTGCCGGAAAGGCTGCCGGATCACAGGGATCTCTGAATCAGGCATGAAATCCAGGTAGGCTCGCTTATCAGGATTGGGCAGACGAAGGCCTGGCAATCCTGAAATCGGCATGGTGGACCAGCGGTTCGACCACATGGACAACGGGAACCCATCACCTACCGGGGCGCGGATGTATTTGTTTTTGCCATCCTGTATCTGCACCCATTGTCCGAAGACACCGCCGATTGCCCATTCACGAACGCTCGATGCCTGCTTGTAGATGAGCGGCAACAGCGATTCGCCATGGCTGACATATTCGATCTCAACGTCAAACAGGTCCACCAGGGTCGCGTTAATATCGACATTAGTCGTCAAAGCGTGGATCTCACCGCATTCAATACCGGGCGCCGCAATCATGAGCGGCGTGTGTCCGAGGGTTTCATACTGAGGTACACCGGGTTTACCCCAGATGTCCTTTTCACCCAGGTAATGACCATGATCGGTACAGACGATGAATAAAGTGTCCTGCCAGAGGTTATCCCGGTCCATGACGTCGAGCACCTTGCCGAACCAGTGATCGATCATGCTGAGTTTAGCGCCATAGTTAGCACGGATATGCTGGCCTTCCCGTGCCGAAATGATCCCTCTTTCCACACCGCCGATGGCATAAGGTGGCCAGATAATCAGCTCATCATCCCATTCAGGATCATATTTCCTGTTCCAGGGTGCCGGTGTATCGAACGGCTCATGGGGATCAAATTCATCCACAAACAACAGGAAACTGTCATGTGCAGCGGCATTGTGCTGCAGCCAGTCTGCAGTCGCCTGCATGGTTTTTGGACCAGGGAAATCCGCCTCTTCGCGAAACCAGGTACGAGACAAATCATAAGGCGCCTTGTTGTCGCTGCCGTCTATTTTACCCCTCGATCCAGCCGGTAATGCAGGGGTACCCACCCAACTGGGATCCTCTCTCGTTTTCCAGGGGTCGCTTTCATGTCCACGCAGGTAATCCCAGGCAAGAAAATCAGTGTGATAATTTTCACCGCCGGTCTCAAACAGGTGCGGGTGATCGGACAACAGCATGGTGGTGATGCCCTGGCGCCGCAGATGATAGGTAATGGGTCGCTCCCACAATTCAATGCAGCCCCAGGGGCGCCACAGAAAATCCATGGCACCTACCAGGATGTCATGCCGGGCAGGCATACAGGGCAACGAGCCGGTATAGTGATTGGTAAAGGACATCGCCCGCTTGGCAAACCTGTCCAGATTGGGTGTTTCAAATTCATTACCGCCATAGCTGCCTAGCATGTGACGATTGAGACTGTCCAACAACACGACGACTGCTTTCCGTGGTTTTTTCATAGGTCTTTCGCCAGGTGAACGAGAATTTTTTTACCATAACAAACTATTTCAGCGGACATAACGACTATCAGAATATGGAATGTACCGGGAACTGACCATGTTCGGTAAGGCTACCGATGAACAGCTTATCCAGAAGGCGCTGGCAGGGTCTGAACGCGCATGGTTTGGCCTGGTGAGGCGATATGAAAAACGTTTATACAACTATTCGCTCAGGATGACGGGTAGCCCGGATGACGCCATGGATATTCTGCAGGATGTATTGATGTCCGTTTACAGGAATCTTGCCAGCTACAGGGGCGATGGCGCATTTGTGGCATGGCTGTTTCGTATTGCTTCATTTCGCTGTACCGATTTTCTGCGGCGACGAGGGAGGCAATTTGCATCGACTGATGACGTGGACGTTATCGATGTGTCCGGCGCGGATACAGGAGATGGCATAGACAGGAACAAAGGGCTGATGGGAATGATGAATCTGTTACCCACAGAGCAAAAACACGTGATCGAACTCAAGTTTTTTCAGCACTTCACCTTTGATGAGATCGCGGGGCAACTGGGAATCTCCTCAAACACAGCCAAATCCAGGATGTACGCCGCATTGAAAAAAATGCGCAAACAAAACGAAAACGTGATGCTGCTAAAGGAGGGCGCATGAAAACCGAGTACTCATGTGAGCAATGCAAAGAACAGCTATTTGATTTCGTCAACAGTGTACTGCCACCGCTTGAAAAACAACTGGTGGACCAGCACCTGCAACATTGTGCTGAATGTGACACTGATATGGCAGATATCTGGAATCTGCAGAGTCAGGCGAGCAGCTGGCGAGACGAAAGAGTGCCCCGCTGGAAGCGCAGGCAGTTTTTCTTTGACCCTTCTCCCTGGCCGATGCGGATGCAGTGGGCAGCCAGTTTCGCTTCGCTGCTGGTGTTAATCCTGGTGCTCATGGAAGGCCGCATTTCAACAGTTGGCGGGCTCAGCATCGATTTCGCGACTAACGGTTCTCGCTATGTATCCCGCCCGGAGCTAATGCAACAGTTGGCGAGATCGCAAGATTTGCAGCGATCGGAGTTTGATTCGAGCGTACAGAAGCTCACCAGTGCGCAGATAGCAACCAACCAGCTACTGCTGCGAACAGTGCTCAATGTCAGCCGACAGGAACGACGCGAAGATCTGGGCAATATGCTTATTTTATGGGAACAGGCACAGGACCAGCGATCCATGTCGACCGAAGAAAGCCTGCAGTATCTTATTGCCAGCCAGATCCGGGATCGGAGAGAAATAGAGGTTCTGAATGACGCCATGCTGCAAGTTAGCACCGACAGGAATTTTTGAAAAATACGAGGTTTAATATGAAAACCAAATTCATAATATTGGCATTTACAGTTGCCATGGCTGCTTCATGGTATGCCGTCGCTGCTACAGATTACTCGCGCATTAAGAAAGACGTTAGCGTGATGTCAAAGATCATCAAGGGCGCTTTTGAAGCTGACATGAAATGCAAGCGCTGCAATGTCAGGATCGAGGGTAAATATCTCGCGGATCAGGGAATTCTATTCCTGGTAAATAGCAGCTTCAGTTCATACTCATGGCTACACGCAACGGATTCCGACCATGGCTTTAGTTTCTCCTTTAACGACGGTGATCTGTTTGATTTTGAATTCATCCCTGAGATGGTGGGTGAAATTGTAACGAGTATTTTACCTGTAATCCCCGATTTCATCGATATAAGCGATGCCCCCGTCGTAAACCGGACCAGGATTGTGAAGATCGTGGACGACTCCACCAGGATAGCGCTTCGCGAGATTCGCCGAGAGCGCAGGGACCTGCAGCAGGAGATCCGAGAGAATGAAATAGAACTTATCCATCTGGACGAAGATAAAATTAACGGGATCGAAGCCAGTATCGAGGACATGAAAGAAGCGGTCAGAAAACTGAAAAACAAACAGCAGGAAATTGAGGAAAAAGCGAGAGCTACACGGGATGAATACACCAGGGAACGAGAAGAGCATCGCATGAAGCGCCGGGCACATAACAAACAACAACAGTTGCTCGTCCAGAATACAGTACTGCAAGCATTCTGCGACTACGGTTCGACACTGCGCAGCTTACCTGACAAGGAAAAGGTAACGATCATTTTTGAAAATACTAACCGTGAAACCAGGCAGGACACGGTTCTGGTATTCGATCAGGCCAGCATCACCAACTGCAATCGCGACAGCGAAACCTTGCGAAGCCAGGCGATCAGTTACCTGTTCTAATCTGGACGCAGGGCCATGACATGACTTGTTGCTTCCCTTATTGCTATATTTAGGGAATGAACGAAGGTCAGATAAAGAACGAGTCCGTATTAACCCCTGTCGAAATACCACTGACCGAAAGCCCGGATAACCCGGATGTCCTGCCGGGCAAGTCCTGGCACAGCACGTTTGACGCCTTCCGCATCGTCAACTATCGCTGGTTTTTCGCTGCCCTGTTCGGCAACTTTGCATCGATGAATATGCAGATGTTCATTCGTGGATGGCTGGTTTTCGAAATTACAGGTTCCTATGAAAAGCTGGGCTGGATGACCGCCGCGGGCGGCATCGTCGGCCTCATCGCCGCACCTTTCGGTGGCGTTCTCGCAGATCGGGTTCGGCAAAAAAAACATATATTACAAGTCTGTGGCTGTGCCAACGCCGTCGTTACCTTTGCTGTCGCTTCTGCCATCGCCATGGGCATCCTCACATTTGAGCATCTACTTCTGGCCTCAATCTTCCAGGGTTCCATCATGAACGCCATGATGCCTTCCCGTCAGGCATTGACCAGGGATGTCGTTGGCATAAAGCGTCTGACCAACGCCATCGCCCTAAGCACTTCCGGGATGAATACAGCCAGATTAATGTTACCGGGGCTGGCGGGCGGCATGGTGGCAGCGCTGGGTGGCGGTGACGGCAATATCGATCCGGCCAAATGGGTCTATTTCCTGATGACTATCCTCTACCTCTTTTCTGCTGCAATAATGTTTATGGTCAAGGTGGACGACAGGCCTATACCCGCAATGCCGGATGGACCCTTGCTAACGGAGCTGAAGCACGGTTTTGCTTATGTCCTGCGTACGCCGGTTATCCTCATGCTCCTGGTATGCAATTTTCTGATGGTATTTTTCAGCTTGACCTATTTCATGCTACTGCCTGGTTTCGCCAAGCAGGTATTGGACGCCGGTCCAGACAGGCTGGGTTTGCTAATTTCAATCTCGGGTTTAGGTTCCCTCGCGGGTTCGCTATACATTGCAACACTACCAAACAGGAAGCGGGCAAGGGTTTTACTGACAGGCGCACTTATCATGGGCATTGCCTTGCTGTTATTTTCAATGTCCACGACCTACTGGCTGTCTGTTGCACTCCTGACCATTGTAGGATTAGGGCAGGCAGCGCGGATGTCCCTGTCCAACGTGCTGATCCAGTCTTATGTGGACGATACTTATCGCGGACGCGTCATGAGTATCTACATGCTGGAAATGTCGGTACTGATGATCTGTATCTACCCTATCAGTATCCTGGCAGATATTTTCGGGCCGCAATGGGCAGTGGGCGTGTCTGCTGTTTGTCTTATCGCTTTGGTTATGGCTCTCTTCTGTTTTCCCGCTTATCGAGATCTGGATTGATACCAATGCATTGAAGGTCTTTCAGGGTACTTATCCACTTTCTTTAGAAATCCAATGCCGAATGGAGTTGGCATAATACCGGATCAACGCCTGCGATCCGTCGGCGCAGCGGAAACGATCCTGTTCTTCCACCAGAATGCCACGGTTGGATAGGAGGCTGAGACTCTGTGAAACGGTACCTTGTTTAGGTTTTTCATCTTCGCGCATGGCGGAACCATTTGCCATTAGCCGGTCAATCAGTTGATTCACTTTTTCAATGATATCGATTGAGCGGAAGTTCCTGCCCGGATTTTCTTCGAATACAGTACTGATCAGCGCCACGGGCAGCACCGGAATCACATGCTGGATAGCATTAATTAACTCTTCAGCAAGTTTTTCAACATAGATAAATCGAGTCGATTTATCTAGGTGCCGAAAGTCAACGTCATGCCTGTGGCTGAATTCCCTTGCGGATATCGGAATCCCAAAGTTGACACTAGCGTAACCATGGCGACACAACTTCTCTTCCGCAGAGGCAAAAAGATTCACTCTAAAAAAACTGAATACGTCCTTTGCATACTGCCATTTTCCTTTGCCTTTGCCCTCTGAGTCCATCGCGTTCAACAAATTCAGATCTTCCAGCACATGGTCATAGTTGATGCCGACAGGTACGAAGACAATATCACGATCCTCTGTGACGTCCCAACCGCGAAGCATGTAGTCAAGAAACCCAAGTTTTGGTGCGCCGATATTTCCATCACGGCTAAGCCTGCCCTCAAGATAGACTGCCTGGCAGACGCCTTCACGGGTTGACATGTGGACGTATCGCTCGAGTACCTTTCGATACAAGGGGTCATTTGAATTCCTGCGTACGAAAAAGCCACCCAGCGCTTTGATCAATAGTCGAAGCGGAAACACGCGAGCCCATTCGCCTACCGCATAAGACAGACTTACCTGACTGGCAGCAAGGTAGGTAACGAGTAAATAATCCATGTTGCTGCGATGGTTCATCACGAAGACAACCGTCGCCTCAATGTCTATCGCTTCCAGCCGTTTGAAATCGGCAGCACTGACCTTTACTCGATAGATGAACCTTGAGACCTTCCTGGCCAGCCAATAGCCGAAACGGAAGTAAATCAGTGCGTTGAATGCCGGTACGATTTCACGGGCATAGTGATAGACCCTCGCCTGAAGCAACTCGCGCGACATGCCTTTAGCCGAAGCCTGGGCTTCAATTTCTTCAATAACCTTCGAATCATAAATCAGCCTGTCAATCAGAACCTGGCGTTTCGTGCGCTGAAAGGGACGAATCTGTATCTGCAGACGTTGGTTAATTTTTTCTATCGCGCGATTCAGGCGGCGCCTGAAATACCACCTGACACTCGGCATCAGGATGCTCATCATGATGGCGTAGATGCATCCCGCGGCAAGGCCGAGGACGAGCCAGAGCGGAAGTTCAATGGTTGTATCAAACATTTTGCGTGGCCATATTCAGGATTTTCAGGAAAGCCGATAACCGCGTTCCTGACTATACTTGTGTTTGCCCATCTGCAATGGTTTTATTTTCAATGAATTTCCCGCACATCAGCACAAATGCACATAATTGATAACACACCTTGAAGAGATCAGACACACCGCGACCATGGGAACAAAAAGCATGCGCAAAATCAGGATCTGGGACATCCCAACGCGACTGTTTCACTGGTCGCTTGTGATCCTGTTATCTGTCTCTTTTTATACTGGCCTGTCCGGTGGTTTCGTAGAAATGGACTATCACATGCTGAGTGGTTACTGCATTCTGTCGCTGGTCCTGTTTCGGATCCTGTGGGGATTATTCGGCGGTTACTACGCCAGGTTCACTACCTTTATTAAAGGCCCAACCCGCATTATTCAACACGCGGCTAGCCTGTTAAAAAAAGAACCTCCCTATCCAGGGCACAATCCAATAGGCGCCTTGAGCATCATTGCAATTTTACTTTCATTGCTGCTTCAGGCATCCACGGGACTTTTTGCTAACGATGATATTATGCTGGAAGGCCCCCTTACTCATCTCGTATCTTATGACACCAGCAGGATGCTGACCGGCATTCACAAGACTAATATTTGGGTTATCGCAAGCCTCGCTGGATTACATATAGTTGCCATCCTGTTTTACCAGTTCTACAAGAAAGATCGATTGATCGTTGCCATGTTTTCAGGGAAAAAGATGCTCAATGATGTGGAGCAGCACCAGGTCTCACTAGTGCGCGAATTGCTGCTGGGGAGTATGACGCTCACACTTTGTGCAAGTGCCGTTTACGCCATCGTCAACTATCTATAGAAACTAACGATCAGCATCTTCGCGGAAATTATCATGACAACCCTTGCACGCCTGCCCCAGAGATTTCATCGCCGGTCCGATTGCGCTCATGTCGCCACTTTCTGCAGCAGTTGCGATACCTTTTGCCGCGGTGACAAACTTCTCCATGGTCTTCTTAAATTCGTCAGGCTGTTCCCAGATATCGGGGAGTGCTTCTGATTTTTTGACTCCGCTGCCTTCTGGAAAAACATGGGGGACAATTTCAGCCAGGTCAGCCATGCCTCTGGCATGAAACTTGAGATTAGCGAAATGAACCTGACCTCTCAAAATTGCGGCTAATGATGACATCTGACCACCCACCGTTCGCATCACTCCTTGGCGATATTTGTATTCTGCCTGCCCATCTGCCATAGCATGATGAGAGATAAGCAGGGTTAAGACGACTGCAAGAATCGATTTCATTATTTCTCCTTTTTAAGATTCCAAACCAGGGTCAAGCCACACTGGAATCACCCGTTGAAGCATAGCCAATCTGCCCGACATTTTCACTAGTCGATCTTTGACCGAGTCGCAATTGCACTAACGAGTCTCGATT
>JACZXW010000094.1 GCA_022571415.1 Pseudomonadota bacterium | reverse complement strand
GCCCGGGTCGTGCCTCGTGTGCGGCCAATGACCACATCATGGCAGGATAGGCATAGTCACTGTCCGGCCAACTCCCGTCTTCATTCTGTTCAATCTTCGGAACAATGAATTCCGGAAACTCGCCGGTGTTCCCAACCAGGCGAGGCACGTCCAGGTGCGCAGCCGGTTGTTGAGCGGTTTCTGCGACGGTAGCCATCCGCACTCGAGCCGGCTCATCGGGCAGAGACGCCAGGCCTTCGCGCTCAATAATAACATCCAGTTCAGCCATGACTGCCTGGTAGGCAGCCATCAATTCCTCACCATGCAACTGATCTTTCTTCAGGATCCTGAGCACTTCGCGGTAATCTGTCGTGTCAAAACCGTTTTCGGCGGCAACCAATGGGGCAAGGGAGATCATTTCATTGCGGATATGCATAAAGGCTACCTGCCCGATTTTCATCAATTCTTCCGGACTGGCATCAACCCCGTAATGCTTGAGTTGCAATTCGTACAGTTCACGGGGCAGGGCCGCGCTGGTACGGGTGTTTGGCAGGATGTTTTCCCGGACCCATTGGTTGAATTCGTTCAATTGGTCTGTCAGGACGCCAAGATCTTCCTGCCAGCCTTCAAGCTCGGTTGCGCCAAATACCTGCGGCAGTCCGGCAATCATCATCGGGGCCCGCTCCAGGTCCTGCTTCACCTCTCCGATGAATGGCTTGATCAGGTCCGGTTCCTGCATGCGTTCAGTAAGCCGTACCTTGGCGAGCTCAGTCAGGGGCTCGTAGCCTTCTTCTTTTCCAGTGTACTTGCGCAAGCGAACCAGCGCGGCTTTTTGACGTTCAAGCGGAACCTGTTTATCCAGCAGCCCCCGAAAACCAGCGAACACCATGCCAGTCAGGTTTCCGTAGGGAAGAACACGTTCATGATTGATGGTGGTGGATTCAATGTTGTCCCGCGTGCTTTTGATCATGATCTCGATGTCCTGGCGTACCCTGGAGTCTGCTTCGACCGCCAGCAGCTCTTCCAGCATGACCAGGTTATCCCGGGAATTTTGAATCTGGCGTTCGAACAGCTCAGGGCCAAGGTCAAAAATTTCCTCGTCGTAACCCGATACGCCGGTTTGTCCGGCGAATTCGGGTGCGAATTTGGCGCCTGATTCTAATACCTTGTAGGCAATCTCATTCGAACGCTCTACCCATTCAGGCACAGTAATGGCGGCTCCCTGGGCAGAGGAGACTGATGGAATCATGGTTGCTACCGCGATTACGATGCTGCACGCCATGTTCGAGGAAACGGATGGGGCTTTCATGACTAATCCTGTTTTGAATTTTGCTGCATCCTACCCTGCCCGGAGGTGCAGGGCATGGGTAATTAGTCATGTCAGCAAAAGGGAATCTCAGAAATGATCGGTGTTCATAGACTCGGTCCCCTCAAAGTACGACGAACCTAGTGTGGTGTAACGAATAACGTGTACATATCAGCGTGACGAGAAGCCATTAGCTGCAAGGCGCGTTTCGTCGGGAATGGCATGTCCTTTCCAAGAGACGCAACACCGCAGATGATGGCTTCTCGCCGCGCCCGAAGGGAGACCCACAAATAACTCAATCCTGCGTTACAGCCTTTATTAAGGGCCAGCCATTAACTGCAGGCTGCGCCTTGACTTGAGTCATTTGTGGGTCTCTGATGTGCACACGTTATTCGTTACACCACACTAAACGGGTGAAATCAGCAACTACACTAGATGACTTCTTTCAGCGTCTCTGGGCTGATGTTGACACCACAGATAATAACGACGACGTTTTTGCCCTTGTATTTATCCGCGCGAAGGATTAGCCCGCCCAGCGCGACCCCAGCGGCGCCTTCGGGCAACAGGTGGTGTGCATCAATGAACCGCCGCATCGGTTATTCCCGAAGCCGCGTTGGTTCGTGGGACAGCTCCGCTTTGTTGTTTGCGTATTTATTGGTGCAGTGCTGGACCGATGACATTACCTCCCATTTTGCGGCTGAATAACTTTTCAGTTGGTCCGTCACCAGGCGCTTTGGTGAGGCACAGTGGCCCTTGAGTAATTTCCGGAAGAACCGCTTAGCCGCGCACTTATTGCGGTGATTCTGGACCAGAATGTCGATCGTATCACCGTCCTGATCAACAGCACGTCACCAATAGTGCAATCTGTCGAATCCAGGCTTAACTTGACAATACCCCCTGGTGCGCCTCCAGGAAAGAATTTTGCACTCCTCACATTGTTCATTCAATAGACTTTCATTCAGAGTTGATCAGCCGCAGAAATTCACCAATCGTTTTGTGAGACTCCAGTGGATGTCTCAGTCGCCGATGGAGATCTAATTCATAGAGGTTCCGCCGCCCCTCCTTCTTGATATTCAATACTCTCGCCGCGACCAGTCTCGACACTATTCTTTGCACCGCACGCTCGGTGATGCCTACGCGAATGGCTATTTCCCGCGTCGTTGGTTGCGGTGCTTGTGTGAGGCAGACAAGAACGTGCGCGTTATTGCTGAAAAAAGTCCAACTTACGGCGGTCTTGTTAATGCTGTCCATATTCCCGGTAACTCGAGCAGTTATTAAAGTGTGAAGTATGCGACACGGGTATCATGGTATGTAATATGCGATATAGTTACCACGCCATATAGTACGCGACACTGAAGTCGCGTAACATATACGAATGTCATTCCATCCTACATCCATAGGAAATTTAATGTCAAACAGAGGAAGCAATCATGCAGCAATTCGGACAAGTTCTTTTTATTTTGGGGCTCCTTTTCGCGTTTGTAGCGGGCCTGGGCTATGAGCATCCATGGCTGCCAATAGGTTTGGCTCTGTTTGGCATTTTCGTTGGGCTGGTGAACATAACAGTTGTTGACACCAATAGGTTTCTCATCACAGGGATTGCTCTGGAAGTGAGTGCTTCAGCTTTCAAGCAATTTTCCTTCATTGGAGTAGCAATGTCCGATGTCATGATTTTTGTCGGTGGCGCCTTGCTGGTCGTGGCGGTGCGGGTGCTGTTCGGTGCTGCTTTATCCTCCATATGGAAAAGACGAGATAGTCTAAATTGAGAGCCGGCCCTGATGGAAATCACTTGAGAATTAAAATCGGCAGGGTTCTTGCAGTTCCTGTTTTAGTCTTGATTCTCCTCGCCTGTGTCGTTGTGCCTGCGGGAGTTTTTGCTGCCATTTCCACACCGGGTGCTGAGCCAGACCTCACCGGCACCTGGATGGGAATCCTGTCCCTGGTAATTTTCTTCGCCGCCTATGCGTTGATTGTCAGTGAAGAGGCGATACGCCTGCGCAAGTCGAAGCCGATTATGGTTGCGGCGGGGTTGATCTGGGCGCTGGTGGCGGTCGCCTTTATTCAACAAGGGGATACGCTCAGTGCGGGTGCGGCATTCAAACATGATTTGCTGGAGTTCGCGGAGCTGTTTCTTTTTCTTCTCGCAGCCATGACCTACATCAACACGATGGAAGAGCGCGGAATATTTGATATTTTACGCGATTGGCTGGTGGTTAAAGGCTTTTCCTTTCGCCAGATTTTCTGGTTCACGGGGCTGATTGCGTTTTGTTTGTCGCCGGTCGCTGACAACCTTACCACTGCCTTGTTGATGGCTACTGTGGTGATCTCAGTGGGGGGCGGCAATAACAAGTTTATCGCTGTTGCATGCATCAACATTGTTGTCGCTGCCAATGCCGGCGGCGTCTTCAGTCCATTTGGTGATATTACGACCTTGATGGTATGGCAAAAAGATATTATTGATTTCACAGGTTTTTTTGCATTATTTGTGCCGGCGGTGGTTAACTGGCTAGTGGTGGCTTTGATACTGAACTTTGGGGTGCCGAAGGTTAAACCGGACCCTCTTGAGGGCAAGGCTAGGCTGAAACATGGCGCATGGGTCGTAGTGGCTCTCTTCGCGCTAACCATCACCATGGCGGTAACGGGTCACAATTTTCTGCATCTTCCGCCCGTAGCTGGAATGATGACCGGGTTGGGCTTCCTGAAGTTGTTTGGTTTTTACCTGCAACGCCGCGACGAACGCACTGCTTACCTTGCAAAGACCATGCTCATGAGTACTGCGCTGGCCATAGATTCCACGCCGAAGACTGCGCCGGAGCTGAAGAATGGCACTTATGATATATACAGAAATTTGCAACGTGCGGAGTGGGATAGCCTGATGTTTTTCTACGGCATCATCATGTGTGTCGGTGGTTTGGGCGCGTTTGGATACCTCGCAATTGGCTCCGATCTGCTGTATGGAGATCTTGGTCCTACGACGGCCAATATCCTGGTCGGATTCGCGTCCGCCATTGTGGACAACATCCCGGTCATGTTTGCCGTTCTGGAAATGCACCCGGATATGAGCCATGGCCAGTGGTTGCTGGTAACGCTAACCGCGGGAGTTGGGGGCTCCATGTTATCCATTGGTTCCGCTGCTGGAGTCGCCGTCATGGGGCAGGCGCGTGGTATTTATACTTTCTTCGCACATCTGAAATGGACCTGGGCCATTGCGTTGGGTTACGCAGCGAGCATCGCGACTCACATGTGGTTGAATGCCGCAACTTTCACGCCATGAAAACTTCAAAGATTCTTTTTGACAGAAATATAACGACCCACTATAAAGCGGGAAGGAGAGGGCTATGCGATCGACTGTGGGTCCCGATCATTCATGTCGTATCATTCTATTGCAAGTTTTGCCGTGATTGGGCACCCTCGCGTCCATGGCTCACATCCTCTGTTTTCTATGTTCGGTCCTCACCTCCACCTTTGAATCGAGGCTGTCACTGCAGCTGGAAATCGCTGCCCTGCGTCATCAGATATCGGCGTATCGGTTGAAGGGGCAACGACCGTGGATTGCACCGCTTGATCGGTTGATTTGGTCCGTGCTCGCGAAATCAACCGTGGAAAAATACAAACCACAGAGTGAAAGATCGCCTTCTACTACTTGGCGTACGTTTCTCGATCTGCACTTGAAAGACTTCGTCGCTGTTAACTTCTTTGTCGTGCCAACGGTGACATTCAAAGTACTGTTCGTTGGCGCACGATCGCCGGAGAATCGTCCACTTCAACGTGATGGAGCATCCGACCGCACAGTGGACAGCCCAGCAGATTATAGAAGCGTATCCTTTCGATACAGCCCCGCGGTATCTGCTACGAGACGGCGATGGCATATATGGTGATCGGGTTCAGCGAAGGGTGGCGAGCTTGGGCATTAACGAGTTTGTCACCGCGTCGGCCTCACATGCTCGCGCGAGGCCTGTAAGATTCAAACTAACCCACTACCAAAATTTACCTTAACTTGACAGTACCTTTCGGAATCACTGAAGGCTTGTCTTTATCGCTTCCAGAAACGCTGCATCGTAGCGACCTATTTTTGCTGTGCTGGCAACCTGCGTTCCTTCACGATTTAGCAGGATAATCCGGGTGGTGTGATTAAACTCTCCATCGGGGAGTTGCTTGTACTTGACGCCAAATACACCTGCTATCGCGCGCAGGTCACCAGGATTCGGCCTTACCATCGACCATCGAACGGCATCGACAGAGTGGCGCTCCATCGTTTCCTGCAATTTCTCCGGCGTGTCACGTTCGGGATCGATACTGATCGTCATTACCCGGAGGTCGGCGCGCTCTTCGTCTGAGAGTTCGTGTTCCATTATCTTGATTGTACTTATAAGCATCGGGCACACGTGGGGGCAGCTGGCATAAAACATCGTGACCAGTACAGGATGGCCCTTGTATCGGTCCAGTCCTGTAATATTTTCAGACTGGTCTTCAATAGCTACCTGCAGGTGGTAAACGGAATTCGCTGGCAAACTATTTTTGCCCGACGACTGGGCAGTAGATAGGTGCACCACAGACAGGATCAGGGAAACGATAATTACAAGTTGCCAAATCTGCTTGCGTTTGATCATTGATTGATATCGTCCTTTCGGGCGCAGCGAAAGCCCAGGTTACGTGTCGTGTACCGCGCCTCAAGGGAGCTGAGCATGGCAACGCGCATCAATACAGCATAATTATCTTTCTGCTCCATTGTTATGGCGCCAGCGCCACAAAACTGCAGCTGATCCGCACCGCCTTGCTCGCGGTTATCCCCGGTCACCAAGAACGCACTAAAATCATCAACCCATTCCCAGACCAGGCCGTGAATATTGAAAATGTGGTAGTAGTTCGCGGTGCTGTTACGAACGTCATCAATCCCGTTGCCGCTAACTTGTGAATACCATGACAAGATTTCCTGTCGCCATTGAGGTAATGCCCTGGCATCTGCGTTGCTTTCATTCGCTGCGGCAACATATTCCCATTCGTACCAGCTCGGCAACCTTGCATTTTGCCACCCGCAATACGCATTTGCTGCAAACCAACTAACTTGCGTTACGGGTTTTAGCAGACCCGCTTCAGGCCCTAACGAGATCGGGTTGTCCCAGGTGGATAGATACTGATCGTCGACAAACAGGGAAACCGCTTTGCCACGCTGCCATTGTGGGTGATGTAAGACGAATCTCATAAATTCTGCGTTGCTTACCGGTGTTTCCTGCATGAGAAAATCGGCAACAGCAATCAGGTTATCACCTTCTCCTTCTGGGATAACCGATCTGAATTCACCTCCAGGAATGTGCACAAACTCGTTGGCAAATGAATATTGTGCAAGCCCTGCAGACAGGGACACAACAATGAACAACTCGATAAACTTCCGCATCGTTTTAGTCAGCTGCCCCCTCCGGCCTTTCCGTTGCGGCACGAATACCGGCGACTTCGTCGCTAGTCACCACCCCGCCTTCGTTGCCCCAGCTGTTGAGAGTGAAGGTCAGAATGTTGGCAATTTCATCATCATTCAACTGACTCATCGCCGGCATAACTGAGCTGTAGGGAACGCCATTTACGCTGATCGGTCCGCTGAGGCCATTCAGTACGATTTCCACTGCCCGACGTTGGTCTGCCATTAAATAGTCGGAATTTGCAAGTGGCGGAAATATACCTTCAAGGCCTTCACCGTTCTGCTGATGGCATACCGAGCAAGTACCGTTGTACAGAACCATTCCTGCCTGGATCTGCTGTTCCTTGGTTACCATGCCGGAGCGTTGCGCTTCGGCAATATCGCTGACAATTGACAATTCGTTCGCCATCACTTTATCGCCAAGATAAACGTTATCGACCTCTTTACCCGTGTAAACCGCCAGGTTGTCGGCGCCCTCCACTTTGAGCATGCCGAGGGCGCCCTTGTTGAATGCCCTGAATATGGAATGGTCGACAATAATCAAGGTGCCGGGGACTTCCACGCGAAACTCAGTTATCGCAGAACCACCAGCGGGGATCAGTGTCGTCTGCACGTTTTCCTGGTAGCGGGATCCACCTTCCTGAAATACCTTGTCGAAGATTTCGCCGATTACGTGAAAGCTGGACACCAGGTTGGGCCCGCCATTGCCGACAAATAAACGCACGGTATCGCCTACGTTGGCTTTGATGGCGTTGTCACCGACCAAGGCGCCCTCTGAGCCGTTGAACAGGACGTAGGTGGCGTTCTCATCGATGGCTTTTTGCATGTCGAACGGCTGGTGACCTTTCTCTCGATATTTGCCAACGGTGTAGAACTCGCCCTGCATGACGTAGAACTCTTTGTCGACCGGCGGGAGCCCCCCGGGTGGCTCGACCAGAATCAGGCCGTACATTCCATTGGCAATATGCATACCGACCGGGGCTGTTGCACAATGATAGACGAACAGACCCGGGTTCAAGGCCTTGAAGCTGAATACAGCTTCGTGACCCGGCGCAGTGAAGCTCGAAGTTGCGCCTCCACCCGGCCCGGTGACCGCATGCAGATCAATATTGTGCGGCATTTTTGAATCGGGATGATTCTTCAAATGGAACTCGACTGTATCCCCCTGCCTTATTCGAATGAAGCTTCCCGGTACCGTGCTGCCGAATGTCCAAAATGTATAAGTAACACCTTCAGAGATTTCCATGTCGAGTTCGCGAACTTCCATATCGACTATAACTTTCGCCGGGTAATCACGATTTACAGGGGGCGGAACATTCGGCGCTGACGTGAGAACAGCCTGTATGGGATCACCTTGCGGTGGTCCAAAATCACCAGCCGCGGATCCTCCTGTATCTGACTGCTGTGCTGCAGCCTCGGACGTGTACGTCTGGCAGGCCGCGAGCGCTAGTACCAACGCAAAGATTTTTGTAAGTGGCTTGCTCATGGCTACTCCTGCACAATTGGATATCAAACGCGAATTCGCGCCGATAATATCGTTGGATCCTACGTAGGTTTCTGATGTGGATCAATAGAAATTCCGCGGTGCCGTAGTTGAGACGGGTGCGCAGGGGAACGAACGTGACAACCTTTTCGGCGTTCATTTGACCCAGATCAATCGGTATAGGTGTAATTACGTATCAGGTCACAAGCCTTGTGCTGGTAGCCTTGATTCAGAAAATATTCGTTCCGATTTCTTGGTTACAGGCGAAGCGAAACTGCTATGAAATCACTAGACAATTTTGAGGATTCGAACATGATCAGCAAACTATTTTCGGGGCTCATGGTGTCGGTTGCTGTAGGGTTGATGATATTTGCTTATAGTTACAGCATCTCT
>JACZXW010000093.1 GCA_022571415.1 Pseudomonadota bacterium | reverse complement strand
GTCGCAATCTGTCGCTCGTTGATGAGTTGAAAGATTACTTTTTACATCAAATTGGGCTGTTTGTCCAGCAAATGGGGTTATCTTTCTGTTTTTCTTTATTAAACCAGGTTAGTGTGGGTTCGCCGTGTGTCAGGTCGAGTACGTACTGGATCGGGCCTGTAACGACGCAACAATTCTGCCACACGGTGGTCCAACCGGTTCCTCCATCGGTGCTGATGTCGACGTTGATGGATTCGAGGAAGTCAAACTGAAAACTACTCCTGAACCGAAGAATCACGGCTGTTGCGGAGGAGAGGTCGAATGTGGGGGTGCGTAAGGAAGTAATTGTATTGGCGCTGAAATTGTTATCAACAATTGCAAATTCGCCCGAACTGCCAGTCAGGTTGTCTAAAAGGATGTGCCCAGGTATCGGCGTGTTGATGGTCCAACTGACCCCTTTGACCGTATCTATGGACCAGCCCGCTGGTAGGCCACCCGTAAAATTCTCGTCGATGAATAGGGTTGAAGTAATTGGTGGGGTTGGTTTTACACTGATAATCAAGGAATAATTCTGGTTATTACCATTGAGCAATGCTTGGATTCAACTCGTAAGTGCAACTCTATAATTTGGTAGTAGGCAAGCTGCGGTAACATCGTGGCTTTTCTCACCACCAAGTAAGAGGAGCACAAATGAGCGGTTACACACAGCTTACCCGAGAGGAACGATACCAAATTTACATCCTGAAAAAAGACAATTATAGCCAGACAGAGATTTCCGACCTGCTGGGACGCGACAAATCCACCATCAGTCGCGAGCTGAGTCGGAATCGAGGACTCAAAGGCTACCGGCCCAAGCAGGCTCACAACCTGGCTGTTGCACGGCGGATCAGCAAGGCGCGATCCCGCCTCGGACGTGAGGTCTGGCAGCAGGTCGAGGCACTGGTCCGCCAGGAATGGAGCCCGGAACAGATCGTTGGCCGGCTTGAAATGGAACAAGGTGTATCGATCAGCCATGAATGGATCTACCAGTACATTTACGCAGACAAACGCTCAGGCGGCGACCTGCATCGTTACTTGCGCTGCCAGAAGAAACGGCGCAAACGCTATGGCAGCTATGATAGACGCGGCATCATTCCCAATCGGGTCTCGATTGATGAACGTCCTGCCATCGTTGCTACCCGTGGCCGCCTGGGCGACTGGGAAGGCGACACCGTGATTGGCAAGCGGCACCAGGGCGCTCTGGTGACACTGGTCGAGCGCAAGTCGCTATACACCGTCATGCAGGCGGTTATTCATCAGACAGCTGATGCGGTTCGGGAGGCCGTCACCGAGATGCTCACGCCATTTATTGACCTTGTTCATACCATCACCTATGACAATGGCCGGGAGTTCGCTGACCACGAAGGCATGGCGAGCGACCTTGAAGCCGAGATCTATTTCGCGCATCCTTATTCGTCATGGGAACGCGGCGTGAACGAAAATACCAACGGACTCATTCGACAGTACTTTCCGAAAAGCCGAAACCTGACCACCGTCACCAACGAGGAAATCGAGCATGCCATGGATAAACTGAATCACCGTCCGAGAAAAACACTGGGTTATCGGACGCCCCATGAAGTCCTCTTTAAAACAAGGACTTCGTTAACTGTTGCACTTGGTAGTTGAATCCAAGGGTTAAAAGAAATCAAATCTGCCAGCAAACCGATCATGAAGGTAACAAACCCGATAATCAGAAATACGCCACCCAAAACCAGCGATTGAATGTGTTCGCCACCATCGCCCGCAAAATAAAAAAACAGGAACCTGATGATGGGTAAAACACCGATGAAACACAGCATGACGCCAATAGTGAAAAATACTTTTAACGGTGAATACATACTGTACATTCGGATCATGGTGCTGAGTTGCTGCCCGATGAAATTCGGGAGACCTTTAAACAGGTGCGACTCACGGGTTGCCGGGTTCACCGCGACCGGGACATGAGCCACGGCCATATTTTTCTTGCCCGCCTGGATAATCATTTCCACCGTATAACTGAATGAAGATACGATATTCAGACGCAAGGCCGCTTCGCGTGAGATAGCCCTGAATCCGCTAACGGCATCCGGGAGATCGGTTCCGGACAACTGTCGAACGGCAAGGCTGCCTAATTTCTGGAGCGTTTTTTTGAGACTTGAAAAATCTTTTATCTTGTCTGTTTGCCGGTCTCCGACAACGATATCCGCCGTTCCCTGAAGAATGGGTTGCAAAAGTTTTGGAATATCCGCCCCGGCATACTGATTATCGCCATCCGTGTTGACAATGATGTCCGCCCCCAGTTTCAGGCATGCGTCCAATCCGGTGCAGAAGGCACGCGCCAGGCCTTGGTTCTTGGTGTGGCGAATAATGTGATTTACATTCAGTCCTTTTGCGATTTCTACGGTTCGGTCTGAACTTCCATCGTCAATGACGAGTATTTCTATTTCGCTGATTCCTTCTATAGTTTGTGGAATGTCAGCGATGGTTTGCGCAAGGGTGTGTTCTTCATTAAAGCACGGTATCTGGACAATAAGTTTCCTGGTTGGCGTTATGTTGTTCATGAAAGTATTCACCGGTATCTGGCAGTAGTCTGCCGAGTATAAGACGAATAAAAGTTATTTTTCCAGAAATCGCGAGTTATGTAGTAAGCTGACATCCCCGTTTTCTGTTGCGACGGTCTTCTCAGTGCTCCCGAGCCGGATTGCACAGGGCTAGTAGGCTTTAAGTCCTCAGTCATCAATGATCCAAAGAGGCGCCCGGGTCAGGGTCTGGAGTTAGCGGCATTACCTGCAAACCTGTTAATTTTTACCTGCCAAACCTGTTAATTTTTACCTGCCAATCCTATTGGTTTACCCAGTAGCTACCTCCTGCTTCAGGGAGAGCTATGATCGAATCTGGTGTTTGAGTAGTTGAAAAAGAGCGGCGTATCTGGTTGATTTGTATTTACGACAATTCAAAGCAACCAAAGGAGATACGCCACCATGATTAAGAATAACGTTATTGAACTCGCCAGTCGAGATACGCTGGTTGATCCATTGACTGATTTACTGAGGACCGGTGCCGAGAAATTGATTTACCAGGCAGTGGAAGTTGAGCTCCAGGAACTGCTGGTGCAGCATTCAGAGCGCCGTACCGTGACCGGCAATGCGGGTGTTGTGCGCAATGGTTTCCTGCCGGCACGAGAGTTACAGACCAGTTTGGGACCGGTCACCGTCCGGATCCCCAAGGTTCGAGCGAAAACGGGCGAACCGATAAGTTTTCAATCGGTGCTGGTACCACCGTATGTCAGGAAAACAAGAACCCTGGAAGCAGCGCTTCCCTGGTTGTATTTGAAGGGCATCTCCAGTGGTGAGATGGGAGCGGCACTGAAAGTGCTGGTGGGGCCACAGGCACAAGGTCTGTCAGCGAGCACGGTATCGCGCCTGAAACAGGTTTGGGCAGATGAATACCATCGTTGGTGCGAGCAACGCCTGGACCAAGACCGCTGGGTTTATATCTGGGCTGATGGCATCTACAGCGGGCTGCGGGGCGAGGAGGCCAAGTTATGTGCACTGGTGGTGATGGGTGTGAACGAACGTGGCGAGAAACATTTTCTGGCGATAGAGGATGGTGTACGGGAATCGACACAGAGTTGGCGCGAAGTCTTGCTGAAGCTGAAGTCACGCGGCCTGAATACTCCAAAGCTGGCAGTGGGTGACGGTGCGATGGGATTCTGGGCGGCTTTGGATGAGATTTATCCAGCGACCCGCCAGCAACGCTGCTGGATGCATAAAACCATGAATGTACTCAATTGTCTGGCGAAGACGGCACATGCAAAAGCAAAACAGGCGCTACATGCCATCTGGCAGGCAGAAACCAGGGAACAGGCAGAAAAGGCTTTTGATCTGTTCATTGAAACGTATGATCCAAAATATCCGAAAGCAACGCTTTGCCTACAAAAAGATCGTGACGAGTTGATGGCTTTCTTTGACTTTCCGGCCCAGCACTGGCAGAGCATACGCACCAGTAACCCGATTGAATCCACCTTTGCCACGATCCGGCATCGGACCAAACGATCAAAGGGCTGCCTCACCCGCAATGGCATGCTGCACATGATATTCAAATTGGGATTGTGTGCTGAAAAGAACTGGCGGCGCCTACGCGGTTTTAACTACCTGGCAAAGGTGATTACTGGAATTGAATTCAAAGATGGAATCGAGGTAACAGAAGTCGATCAGGTCGCCGCTTGAATCATGTGCCTAAACACCAGATTTGACAATGTGCGACACGAAGTCGCATTGAGAAGTTGTTTCCACCTTCGGGGAGGAAACCATCTGTGCCGCCAGATGAATCCAGGGGCATGAATAAAGAGCTGCCCCGACAATGTAGCGAGTCGTGGAATTAAACACGAGGGGTATAAATCGTGAGAGGCATACTCTCCTGGCAACCACAAGCCGGGCAAGCGCTAGATAGCTGGTAGGGTGAAGATATCTGAACCTGTGATAAAGACCGTGAATGTGAACAAGCGGAAGTGGTTAACGCGCTTGAACCAAACGGTGTTGGAAGTCGGTGAAACGATTATTGTCTGCGTTTCCGTGGCCACGAGACTTCCCGGTCGATAGCAGGCACCTAACCCGGCGTACTTCTCATTGCGGAACGTGGGAACCTCGTATCGCTCCCTGTTAGGGAAAGTACACCGCAAGGTGTGCCGATAGTGATGCGGGTGAGGATGCTGGAAGAAGCGAACGTCTTGCTGTAATGGCAGGGATACGGGTTTTAATGTTACCCGGCACGAAAGTGAGCAGACGTCCGGCGGGTCTTTCGTTGCAAGAGAGTTTGAGGAACCGAATACATGAAGAAAAGCAAATGACAAGGGTCTTTGACCCTGGTGCGTCTTCAGCGGACTGGACATGGGATGCCATCGATTGGCGTCCGATCGAAAAGCACGTCAGGCGGCTTCAAACGCGTATTGCAAAGGCTACAGCAGAAGAAAGATGGGGTAAGGTGAAAGCCTTACAATGGCTATTAACACACTCATTTTACGCGAAGTTACTTGCGGTAAAACGAGTTACCGGAAACCGGGGTGGGAAAACACCCGGTGTGGACGGCATGTTGTGGCGAACGCCGCAACAGAAAATCGACGCAGCATCGTCTCTCAGGCGCAGAGGGTATCGTCCTCAACCGTTGAGACGGATATATATCCCGAAAAAGAACGGTCAGCAACGCCCGCTCGGTATACCAACAATGGCTGATAGGGCCTACCAGGCACTTCACTGGTTTGCCCTTGAGCCGGTGTCGGAAACGAGAGCAGACCGGAACTCCTACGGGTTCCGGCCTAAACGGGGCACAGCGGACGCCATTGCACAATGTTTTAACCTGCTTTGCAGGAGAACGTCGGCGCAATGGATTCTGGAGGGAGATATAAAAAGCTGTTTCGACCAAATCGATCACGACTGGTTACTGGCCAACATACCTATGGACAAGGAGGTGCTCAATAAGTGGCTGAAAGCGGGCTACGTGGAGAAGAATCTCTTCTACCCCACGGCGGACGGCACCCCACAGGGTGGCATAATCTCGCCGACTCTGATGCTGATGACATTACGAGGTCTGGAGGGGGTGGTGGCTCATGCGACCACCCGTCAGGACAAAGTACATGTTGTCGCTTATGCAGATGATTTTGTCATTACCGGCGCCAGTGAAGCGGTGCTCAGGGACAAGGTCAAGCCTGCACTGGAGGCATTTCTCGATAAGCGCGGTCTGGAACTCTCGAAAGAGAAGACATTGATCACGTCTATAGAGCGGGGTTTCGATTTTCTTGGGTTTAACGTGCGAAAGTACAACGGCAAACTGCTTATCAAACCGGCCAAGAAGAATGTATTGGCCTTTTTGGCAGATATCCGTTTCACTGTTAGATCAAAGAAATCGGTCTCATCCGGCGAGTTGATTCGACTACTCAATCCCAAGATTCGGGGTTGGGCGAATTACTACCGGCATGTGGTCTCGAAGCAGACTTTCTCCTATGTCGATCACCATGTCTTTCAAGCGACTTGGAAGTGGTCTACCCGCCGACACCCGAACAAACCTGTTGATTGGGTCAAGCGGAAATACTTCCGACGTGAAGGATCTCGCGATTGGGTATTTGGCGGCCAAACGGTCGATCGAAATGGCGCGGTATGCTTTCGTACGCTGGTTCATGCCGGCGATACCGCGATACGCCGCCACATCAAAGTCAGAAGTGATGCCAATCCTTACAGTTCGCTTGACGAGGGGTATTTCGCCAATCGGGCTGGCCGACGGTTTCACTACTACCTGGCTGGTGTGGCACCCTTGTGGCAAACGGGAGTATAGTTGATGTCCCACCTGACGGCTGTAACCGGGTCCAATATTGGGCCTTTGAAAGGCTTGAGCCGTATGCGGGGAAACTCGCACGTACGGTTGTGTGTCCAGATAAATCTGGCATGTTCAGTGGGGTTAAGTCCCACCAAGATAGAAGCTAGAGTCTTGTAGCTTGGATAGCATGGTGGCGGGTAACCAAGACCATGAAGCCTATCGACAGAGCCACCAAAAGGGTGGTTGCGAGTCAGCGGGCCGTAATGAAGATGAACGTAAAAGTGGCTCCGAAAGTGAATACCTCGGGGGCCGAGCCTGCAACCGTAGGGCGAAGGCCGCACGGTTAATCGAACACTGGCTGATACGATTAATCGCCCCGGCGGAGTGGAAGCGACGGCACGTTGACAAGGGCATGCACAGGAACTGGAGAAGCCCTACTCACCCCAGGCAGAAATGGCTGGAGCAAGGTAGTTCGTATAACCAGTAACACTGGGAAATCGAACGAAGGTGAGAGGGTGGCGGATGGGTTCGTACTAGCGTTGATGCAGAGTAACGTCTGTGGAGTGAAGGAGCCCTGCTAATGATGATTCTTCTGACAAAATGGTGAGGTGGAGATGCAATGACAACGGCATCTATTAGTCTACAAGATCTGAGAAGGAAGATATATGTAAAAGCGAAGGCTGAACAGTCTTGGCGTTTCTGGGGGCTCTATGTACATGTTTGTCGGTGGGAAACACTGAGTGAGGCTTATCGACTGGCCAAGCAAAACAAAGGTGCGCCGGGGATTGATGGAGTCAGTTTTGACGACATTGAAGAACTGGGTGTGCTGGAGTTTCTAAGCGGTGTACAGGAAGAGCTGATCAATGGCACCTATCGGCCCTTGCCGAACCGGCGAGTGGAAATTCCCAAGGATAAGGGGAAAACTCGAATGCTGGGCATACCGAGCATTCGGGACCGTGTCGTACAGGGTGCGCTCAAACTGATACTGGAACCCATTTTCGAGTCAGATTTTCAATCGGGCTCATTTGGTTACCGGCCGAAGAAAACAGCTCACGAAGCGATCAACAGGGTCGCTGACAGTATCGTCAAGGAGCGGGTACAGGTGATTGATATTGACTTGAAAGCCTACTTCGATACGATCCGTCATGACATCCTGCTGCAGAAAGTTGGGCAGCGTGTTGATGACGACAAAGTCATGCGACTGTTGAAACTGATCTTGAAAGCGAGTGGTAAGAGGGGTGTACCTCAGGGCGGATTGATTTCTCCGTTGCTCAGTAACATCTACCTCAATGAGGTGGATCGAATGCTGGAAAAAGCGAAGGAAGTGACCCGAACCGGGAAATACATTCATCTAGAATACGCTCGTTATGCTGATGACCTTGTGGTCTTGGTGGATGGTTTCAAGAAATGGAGATGGTTGACTGACGCTGTTATGAAGCGGTTACATCAGGAGTTTGACAAATTGGGTGTCGAGCTCAATTTGGAAAAGACGAGAGTGGTTGATCTGTCGAAGGGTGGGGTATTCAGTTTTCTTGGTTTTCACTTCCGGCGCCATATTACGCGCACTGGAAAGGTCGGTGTTTTGTATATGCCAACCATGAAGGCCAGAAAGGCGTTAACGCAAAAACTGAAGCACATCTTTAGACGTTTTCGATCGCAACCAGTCAGTCGTGTCATCGGAATCATAAATCCGATTTTGCGAGGCTGGGTGAATTACTTTCGTGTGGGCATGTCGAGCCAATGCTTTGGATACATCAAAGATTGGGTAGAAAAGAAGGTTCGGCGTCATATGATGAAGGCCAGAAACATCAGGGGTTTCGGTTGGGACAGATGGAGTAGGCGTTGGTTGTACACAAGTCTGGGGTTGTTCTCCCAATACTATGTGCGCTATCCAG
Organism: Pseudomonadota bacterium; assembly: GCA_022571415.1. GTDB lineage: Bacteria > Pseudomonadota > Gammaproteobacteria > Pseudomonadales > Azotimanducaceae. Next base: position 422 of record JACZXW010000093.1, on the reverse strand, counting down.
CTACCGAAAGTGCTGCCAAGCGATGAGTCTCATAAGCTTTTACATGAAGTCATTAGGACAGCGTAGTGCGGGAAATCCGCATGCTGCGTTGGACGTGGCGGGAGCTGGAAACGTACTGCATTGTAGTGGCGCGCCAGTTCTCGACCCTACCTTAGGAGAGGGAGTGGCAGAAATGCCACTCTCTTATCCGACTAACTGCCCTTTTTACAGAGTCTCCGGCATACGCTCGGGGAACTCGATCATAAAACGATTCAGCGCACCCTTCCAATTTCGGATTGGCATTGTCCATTTCTTCGCAGCCGCATCAATGGCCAAGTATACGACCTTCATCGCGGCCTGGTCATTCGGGAAGACCTTGCGATTCTTGACCGCTTTGCGGATCACACTGTTCACAGACTCAATGGCATTGGTGGTGTAAATCA
>JACZXW010000092.1 GCA_022571415.1 Pseudomonadota bacterium | reverse complement strand
AGCCACAAGTGAAGGCAATTGAAATCATCAGCGAGCTTGACAAGTTCCTGATAACGACGGATCACTGAACCCCCAGTTACGAAATCACTTCTATAAACGACCGCTCCTGGCCGACTTACGCCATTCATTGCAGGATTTTGACAGGCAGAAGACGACCCAAAGCTGCCGTTCATGAAAAGACTACCGTCTGACAGGTTGCCAATATCGTTATTGAAGACAATCGACTTTCTTCATGATCAAAGTGTCACCCACCTTGACTCACATGCTCTTAACGTACTGACTGACGGTGAAACTGTTTTTCTTTGTGATTTTTTAGTAACACGGAAAGTAACATTAGGCGGACGGTTTTGAGGATAACCGTGTAAAAACAACAGGCTACCAGATCGGACTGACTTTGCAATTGGACAAACTAGAGTGGGGGGCTCAATATTCATATCATGAAAGGTATATTGAACGCTCTTTTCATCATGTCCCTGGCCACAAGTACAGCATGGGCAGACCCACCCGGCGTGATCTTTACAACAGAACTACGCCAGCAGCTGGGTGCAACGTTGAAGGCCCGTGGAACGGGCTATCAACCGCGCACCGAACACCTCTATGAGGATGGCCGGCCCAAATTTACCAACCGGCTGATTCTTCAGGACTCACCCTACCTTCTCCAGCATGCCCATAACCCGGTGGACTGGTTTCCATGGAGCCCGGAAGCATTTGCGCAGGCCAAGCGGGAAAACAAGCCTGTGTTCCTGTCCATCGGCTACTCCACCTGTCATTGGTGTCATGTCATGGAGCGGGAGAGTTTTGAATCCATCGAAGTTGCCGAATATCTCAACGCCCACTTTGTGTCCATCAAGGTCGACCGTGAACGAAGACCCGATATTGACACCATTTACATGACCGCTGTACAGATGATCACGGGACGTGGAGGGTGGCCTATGTCGAGTTTCCTGACCACGGATGGCAAAACCTTTCATGGCGGCACCTATTATCCGCGCGCTCAATTCCTGGGCCTGTTGAAGCAGATCATAAAAGTCTGGAATGGAGACCGAGCAGGTATCGTAGCGGGGGCTGACAAAATAGCGGCCAGCGTTCAAGGCTACCTGGACCAGACGCAGGCCGCCGGCAAGCTGGGCAGCGACATGCCGGAAATTGCAGCAAACCAGCTCGTTCAACGCCATGACGCAGTGCACGGCGGCTTCAGCCCGGCACCCAAATTCCCCAACGAACCCGATTACCTGTTTTTGATCGATCATGCCATGCGCAATGGCGATCAGATGCTGATCGACCTGATTCGCTTTGACCTGCAAACCATGACCAGGGGCGGTATTTACGACCAGGTCGGCGGCGGTTTCCACCGCTACTCCACCGACAATGACTGGTTGGTCCCGCATTTTGAAAAAATGCTGTATAACCAGGCGCAACTTGCTCGCGTTTATCTTGATGCAGCCGCCCTCACCGGGGATGCGGAATTCAACCGGGTAGCCCGCCAGATACTCGATTACGTATTGCGTGACATGAAATCCCCGGGCGGTGGTTTTTATTCAGCCACGGATGCTGACAGCGAAGGGGGTGAGGGTCTGTTCTTCCTGTGGACGCCTGCGCAGGTGAAATCCGTATTGTCAAAAAAAGATGCCGAATTGGCCATCAGGCTATTCCATATTTCCGAAGCGGGTAATTTTGAAGGCTCGAACATACTGCACCTCTCTGGCGCCGCAGATGTCGTTGCTGGTGAAGAAGGGCTTCCGACGGAATCATTTTTGCAAAGGGTGGATCAAATCCGGCAAACTTTGTACACCGCACGGGAACAGCGTGAACACCCGGGCCGTGATGAAAAAATCGTTACCGCTTGGAATGCCATGATGATCATGGCGCTGGCGCAGGCGGGTCAGCTAAAAGGCGGCGACCCGTATGCAAAAGCTGCACTTGAAGCCGGCCAGTTCATCTGGCAAAACCATCGTGACAGCAAAGGCAATCTGTACCGGGCCAGCCTGGAGGGCCGTTCATCGGTGCCTGGTGTCCAGGAGGATTACGCTTGGCTGGCTGATGCTTATATCAGCCTCTACGATTTGAGCGACGACGTTCGCTGGCTGGATCGCGCCCACACCCTGGTCGACAACATGCACCGCCTGTTTTGGGACGAGACCAATGGTGGCTATTACATGAGCGCCGTAAGCACTGCGGATGTAGAATTAACTCCGGTCATGGGTAGACCCAAAGATATCAACGATGGCGCGGTTCCTTCAGGCAATGCCGTTGCGCTCAATGCCCTGGCCCGCCTGGCACGCCGACCCAGCAGCAAGGATGAATTTTTTGAGACCGATGCACGCGCAACTGCGTTGCTGGCAGCGTTTGCACAAGCGGTCAACCGCAGGCCATCGGCCTTTGCCTACCTGTTGCGCGCCGCACAAGTGCGAAGGCGCGGCGAGTCCGGGCCGCTGCAATATGCGGCACATGGAGGCGTGAAAACCAGCGCACACATCACGTCTGGTGCGCTTGTAATCGACCTCAAAATCCAACCGGGTTGGCATATCAATGCGCACAAACCCCTATCCGACTACCTGATTCCCACTACACTGGAAACAGACGCTGGTGCATCTGCGTGGGACCTGGTCGATGTCAGCTATCCCCGGCCCATCAGGAAAACACTGGGCTTTCAGAGCGAAGCGCTGGCGCTGTATGAAGGCACAGTACGCCTGACGGCTCAGGTAAAGAACAGCCAAAACAACGCACTGACTTCACCGCTGTTAAGGGTCAAGCTGCGCCTACAGGCTTGTGACGATAAAATTTGCCTGCCACCCGAAAACTTGTTTTTGCAGGTTCCGGTTCACTGAAAATATACTGCCCGTAATAGATCCGACTTCTCACACATAGATGGTCGCCCCCGGTTTGCCAAGCTTTTATTTGATGATGGTAAGCAAGGTAAAGATTGCAGCCATAGATCCGGACTTTCAAATCGAGGCTACAGCCTCTGTCCCTGATGGAATTTGCTGGCAGGTGCCTTTACAGCCTCACGAGCTTTTCGCTCTCTGTGTGAAATAGGTTTGACCTGCCACGGTCTGACCTGTCTTGCCATCATTTCATAATCGCCTGAGCAATCGTCGAAAGGTTCCTCTTATGTTTCGTTGTGTTTTGTTAAATGTTACCGCGATGCGATGCGTTCATATTCCACATCGTAGTCTCGTCCATGCGCCAACAACGCCCAAGCTACTCGTGCGTTTTTGTTTGCTCGCGCTATCGCAACCACATTTTTGTGCCGCCGTATTAGCATGTTGGTGGACCAACGGTCAGTCGGTGTGTCTTTATTTTCGGCAACTCGCATCACTGAGCGTGCGCCGTGTACCATCAGTGTTCTCAAGTACGCATCACCTCGTTTGCTAATGCCGAGCATGAACGGTTTACCACCGCTCGAATGCTGACGAGGTACAAGCCCGAGCCACGCAGCCACCTCTCGTCCGTTCTTAAAACTTTTCGCATCACCAAGTGATGCTACCAAGGCGCTGGCTGTCAGCGGACCGAAGCCAGGAATCTTCTCCAACCTCTGGCTATCCTCATTGCTTCTATGCCAGACGATGATTTGCTGTTCTAACTCCTGTACTTGGCGATCGAGCTCAACCAGATGAGCGCGCAGGCGCACAAGTAACTGACGAAACACGTCGGGTAGGTTATTTTCAGCATCCTCGACAATTTCCGGGATTCGTTTCGCAACATGACTGATCCCCTGAGGCAGAACGATGCCATATTCAGTGAGTAATCCGCGGATCTGATTTGCTTGCGCGGTCCGCGCCTTGACGAAGCCTTGTCGGGCTCTGTGTAACGAAAGTACGGCTTGTTGATCGATGTTCTTGATCGGTACAAACCTCATGCTGGGTCGAGTAACGGCTTCACAGATGGCTTCAGCATCTGCCGCGTCTGTCTTATTGGCTTTGACATAAGGTTTTACGAACTGAGGTGCCATAAGTTTTACTGTATGCCCCTGTGCTTGTAGTCTTCTCGCCCAATAGTGGGCACCAGCGCAAGCCTCCATCCCAATCAAACACGGTGTTTGCTGGACAAAAAAATCCAATACCTGGTTGCGTTTGAGTTTTCTCTGAATCAATGGTTGGTCATGCTCGTCTACACCATGGACTTGAAACACGTTCTTAGCCAAATCAATACCAATTGTTGTAATCTTCATTTCGGTCGCCTCATTCTCATTAAGTGGGAAGTCACATTCGCCACTTTGGCACCTAGATGCCGGTTTGAGTAGGGGGCGACCATTCCATTAGCCTCGGCCAGGAGCGGACATCGCCCAGCCTATTCCTCTCTAAATTTAAATGACAAGCTAACCTTAGTGCGATATTCCACAACCTTGCCATTCTCAATTCTCAAATCCTGCGCAATTACCTCCGCAATTCTCAAATCTTCAAGGGAATTGGATGCACGCTCCACGGCTGTTTTCGCGGCCTCTTCCCATGATGTTTCGCTGGTTCCAATGATTTCAATCACTTTGTAGACACTCATAACTCCTCCTATAAAAACATATTGAACACGCCTTTCGAGGACAGCTATTTCTCTAGGCTTGATTTTCTTTAACTACTCAAAGTGGGAGGCTAATTGTATCACTAGAGAGGATGATTCAGTCATTAGGAGAGATTCAGGCAGGCGTTTTAGGAGGAGGGCAAATTGACAAGATGATGTAACAAGGTGTTTATGAATAAAATTTTTCGGGGGGAAATAGCGATAGCTTCCGCTTTGACCATGCGGTTTCAACCGGTCGATGCAACACATTGATTAAATCGTTCTGCTGGTGTTTCAAATCCTAACGTCTCTCTCGGCCGCTCGTTGAGTTGTCTTGCAACAGCATTGAGCTTAGCTTGCGAGTGTACAGATAAATCCGTTCCCTTCGGGAAATACTGCCGCAGAAGTCCGTTGGTGTTTTCGTTCGAACCTCGTTGCCATGGGCTTCGTGGATCACAGAAGTACACCTGGATGTCAGTCGCTAAGGTAAAACGCTGATGATCAGCCATTTCCTTAGCGCGATCCCAGGTGAGCGATTTGTACAGTTCAGTTGGTAGCTTGTGCGCATGCTTGATTAACGCATTGATGACAGTCTCAGTATCTCTAGCTTTTATCTTTGCCAACATGACATAGCGCGTATGGCGCTCGACCAACGTTGCGATCTGACTGTTATTCGTACCGATGATCAGATCACCTTCCCAATGCCCTGGCACAGCCCGGTCTTCGACTGAGGCTGGACGCTCGCTGATCGAGATGGTGTTACTGATCTTGCCGTGATCATCCGTCTTCTGGGTGTAATGTCGAGAACGTCGCATGCGACGAGTTCGCCTGAGATGCTGTAACAGCTCTTTCTTCAAGGCCCCTCGGGCTTGGATGAATAGACTGCGATAGATGGTTTCGTGTGACACTTGGAAGTTCTCATCGTCCGGATACGTTTGCTTTAACCAGCCAGCGATCTGAGTCGGCGACCATAGCTTCTTTAGTTTGATCGCGACAATGCGGGCTAAGTCTCGGTTCTGTACCAGTTTACAGGTCTTGGGACGGCGGCGGGCCCTGTGCCATGCGGCCTGATCAGCGTGACTCGCTCGGTAATGATCTCTACCACCATTGCGGTTCACCTCACGACTGATGGTTGAAGGGACGCGATCGAGTGATTGAGCAATCGCTTGAAATGACTGACCAGCAACGAGGCCACGGGAAATCTCTTCACGTTCCGGCAGCGTTAAAGCAAGTCTTGATCGCTTGCGTGGTGCAGGGCGAATACCACCTGCCCGCGCAAAGATTCCGCTAATAGAAGTATGGTGTCGATTAAAAAGGTGAGCAATTGTTCGCAGGGACTCGCCTTTCTGCCAGCGGTCCCACATCAATGTCTTTTGTTCTTCGCTGTAATTAATCCTCGGTCGTCGGTTCATTTCAACATCCTCCTCTCTATTGCTAGAGCATAAGATGTTGCATCGATCGGTTGAGATCACCCCACCAAAGCCGACCTCCATTTGTGTTGGCACATTAGATGATGCCATCCGCCCGCATATCTTCAAATGACTTCCTGAATGCCTCTATAACAGCATCCACGTGCTCTGGTTTGTGTGCATGCGACAGGAAAGCCAGGTGAATACCCGGGATGATCACACCGTGCCCCAGCAAGTGAAGATAGAATTCACGTTCCGCAATTTTCCAGTCTTCTGTGATATCACGCGAAGAATTAATCTCGCCGCCGGTAAAGACCAGGTGGAATATGGATCCGGCATTCATTATCCGTGCGGGAATCTGATGTAACTCGCAGAATGAATTAACCTCAGAAGCCAGACGATTTCCCTGCTCCATCAGATATGGATAAATCTCGTCCTGATGGTCTCGCATGTAGGTAGTGGCTGCGATACCTGCCGTCATGGTTAATGGATTACCACTGAAGGTACCCCCAGTGAATATGTAAGGTGCGTTTCCTTTTTCAGAGAAGGTGTTCATGATGTCTTCACGTCCACCAACTGCACCAATCGGCAAGCCACCGCCGACTGCCTTGCCATAGGTAGCCAGGTCCGGCTTGATATCATAATGAGCTTGACAGCCTCCGTAGTCGATTCGGAATCCGGTGATGACCTCATCCAACAGGAACAAAACGCCGCATTCTTCACATACCTCTTTCAACCTGTGTAGGAATTCACCTGCATCGAGGCGTGGATTTGAGCTCTGCACTGGTTCGATCATCACAAGCGCTAACTCACCCTTCTGCTCACGAATAATCTCAAACGCCATTTCATCCCGATAAGGCAAGGTAACTGACAGGTCCTCTGCAATCACCGGCGGTACACCGGCACCGAGGAAATTGGCGGTAGGACGTGATCGATCACTTGTTGCATCTACCTTAACCAGGGCATAGTCGTGGACACCATGATAGGAACCATCAAACAAGCCAACTTTCTGTTTGCCGGTGAATGCTCTTGCTGCGCGTATCGCGAACATGGTGGCTTCTGTTCCGGAATTGCAAAAGATCACATGGTCTACGCAGGCACCTGCTTCCTTGATGATATCTGCAAGGAGTTGCTGAGGAGCACTGGGGATACCAAAATGCCAGCCTTTCTTAATCTGCCCTAGCAAGGCTTCCTCGACAACCGCAGGTTTGTTGCCAAGAACCATGGGACCGAATCCCCCGGTAAGATCAATATAATCATTACCATCAACGTCGGTAAGGTGTGGTCCTTCAGCGCTGTCGATGTATATCGGATGGGGAAGATGGACCGTCCCTACAATCTCCTGGGCTAGTGTCTGCTCGCCATGAAAGCGGACCTCGGCTGATTTTGAAGTCCGCTCCACCAGCTTTTTTCTGACTGCTTGTGATTTCTCACCCTCTAGTATCAGCTTCTTCGTTTGTTCTTTGTCCATATCTTCCTTTCAAGTTGTGCTTAGTGTTTTCACCGCTAAAGGCTGAACGTAATTGCTGACTAAATCAAGTTAAGTCTTCACTGCTCAGAATCGGGGAGCACTTCATTTTACGTGTCCAACCTGAGTAACCGTAAAATCTATGTTGTCAGTAGTTATTCTACTCACAATGGCATCCTCTCTTCCTTATTAAAACCGCTTGGATGTCTGGATTGGGTCGATGGCGCGCTATTTCTGATCTTGCACCGTTAGGTTTTCGTGTCTGCTTCGGAGTAATCAGTGGTGTTTGTGTTGCTCCAGATCATGGCATCTTAGATTGGAATAAACGGCCGACAGCAGCGGAATTGTCATAGTACGCAAGCCAACGTAGTATTCTCCGGACGCCAGCGATCAATGTGGCATGTGAGAGCGCCATAGGAACGCAAAAGGTCAGATACAATGAATACAGAAAAGCTTCTTTCAATTCGTAATTCTTCGGTGACAGCGCTAGTTATGTCTGGACTGTTTTCGTTCTCACATAGGCGATCAGCTAACTTCAAAATATCAACCTCTGCTTTATGGGCAATATCAAACCATACAATGCAGGCAGGTAAACATAGTTTTCATTCAGCAAATCAACAGAGGGTTAAGCGATGAGTTTAAAAATGAGTAGGCAGGAGCGCGAAGCATTTCTAGCTGATGTACATGTAGCTGTCATTTCTATTCCAAGAGAAGGTCGAGGACCGCTTACAGCGCCTATTTGGTATTCCTATGAGCCCGCTGGTGAGGTTGTGGTTGGAATGGGGCGTGATTCTCTCAAGGGGCAGCTGATTAATGAGGGCACCATGATCTCTCTCTGCGCCCAGGATGAAAGCCCACCCTATAAATATGTCACTGTTGAAGGACCTGTGACCAGTATCACCGATACCAATAATGACCTCGATACTCGAACCATGGCTATTCGATATCTTGGCAAAGAATTAGGAGATCATTATGCAGATCAATCTTCAGACGCTGACGGCATACAGGTACGGATTAAACCAGAAGTCTGGTTAACTGTTGATTATGGAAAGCTCTAGGCAGTTTGAAGCCTGAAGCTCGTCACAGTTAGTAACTTGTGCGTCAGGTCCATGTGCATGAGTTTCCTGTGTAAGCGGACTATGTTTTTCAGCCTTCTCACAATGTATCGTTGACCGTAGGTGGACGGAATGCAGACCGTCTCGACTTCCGCTTCGGGCACAAAACGGACTTTTTTGGAGTTCAATATTTAGTTATTTTCTGTCCGCTTCAGTACGGTGAACTCAACCGGTCGATGCAACATCTAATCTCTATTGATAGAGAGGAGGATGTTGAAAATGAAGCGCAGAAAGAGGATTAGCTACACCGAGACTGACAAGGCTCTGATGTGGGATCGCTGGCA
>JACZXW010000091.1 GCA_022571415.1 Pseudomonadota bacterium | reverse complement strand
ACCTCCCGCACTTGGCATCGGGGACCGAATGGGGTACAAACCCTCTCTTTCCCTTCGAGGAGACCTTATGTCCAATGCAGGCAACAAGGACACGCCAGAACAATCAGAGTTTCGAGCTTACTGCCAGGATTGGTTAGCGAAAAATCACCCGGGGAGACCTCCTGTCAAACTGCCGCAAGGCGCATTAGAACTGAGCGATCCTGCAGCCCTCGAATGGCTGCAGACGTGGCAGCGATCAGCTTATGACGCAGGAATGATCGGTTGTGACTATCCTGTAGAAGTGGGCGGCGGCGGCAAAACCAATTGCCAGGCAATCGCCAACCAGGAGATGCAACGGGCAAAAACACCCTACCTGCCAAATATTATTGGCATGGGCATGGCTGCGCCGACCCTGCTTTTTCATGCTCAGGATGACGTCAAAGCTGAACTCCTGCCGAAACTGTTGTCAGGAGAAGACATCTGGTGCCAGGGATTCAGCGAACCCGGCGCCGGTTCTGATCTCGCTAACCAGCAGACCTTTGCCGAGCGCGATGGTGACAACTGGGTGATTAGCGGCCATAAGGTATGGACTTCCCTTGCACATTTTGCCAGTTGGATGATCCTGCTCTGTCGTACCAGCAAGGATGACAAGTACAACGGGCTCTCCTATTTTGTCGTTCCCATTCAAACCGCCATCGGCAACGGCGTTACAGTCCGGCCACTCATCAAAATGACGGGTGAAACGGGATTCAATGAAGTTCTTTTCGAAAATCTCGTTCTTGAAGATCGATACCGGCTGGATGAAGTAGGCGCGGGCTGGAAAGTGGCCATGACCACCCTTCTCCATGAACGAGGAGCGGGGTCCCTGGTGACACCAGCTTCAGGTGGAATGTCGCTTGAAGAAGGTAAAAGTGTCTCGACCAGCAGCAGCGTGTCATTGATCGACCTGGCCCGAACCCAGAGCCGAAACGGAAAAAGCGCCGCGGATGATCCCTCGATTCGAGAGGAACTCATCAAACTGGTGATTCGCCAGGAATCCATGAGACAAAACGGGCGCCGGGCAGCAGTCCCTGCCCTGACAGATCATCCCATGCGCATACCACTGCAAGGTAAGCTTGCTGCCACGGAGTTAAACCAGGACATCGCTTCGCTGGCATACCAGATCGAAGGAGCAGCAAGCACCCTCAATGTGACTGATGAATACGCCCCCGCGGGAGGACAGTGGCCGCTTGCCTACATGAACAGCTTTGGCATCACCATAGCGGCTGGCACCAGCGAAATACAACGCAATATCCTGGGTGAGCGAGTGCTCGGCTTAGCCAAGTCAAAATAAGCTGGAGGAATTACTATGGCAGATCAACCGAAAAACTTTGGTTTTGGGGAAGACGAAACCATGCTGCGTGATTCAGCGCAGAAATTTTTCTCAGACAACTGTACGGCGGATAAAATCCATGGGCTCGTTGCCCAGGATCACAATGTACACCGTAGCAATGATTGCCTGTGGGACAAAGCCCTGTGGCAACAAATTGTAGAACTGGGCTGGACTGCTGTCTGCGTCCCTGAGGCAGCAGGAGGTATCGGCATGCCATTGGTCGCAGCCGTCGCTTTGGCCGAGGAAATCGGTAAAGCGGCATTCCCTTCACCACTACTATCGACCTTCAACGCAACTTTTGTCCTCAATGCCTGCCAATCTGACGCGGCAGTTAAGGCGCTAGGTGAAATCGCAGGCGGAAAAGCAACTAGCATTGCCTTCACCAACCAGCAAGGAAGCTGGGAACCTGCTGATACCGATGTATCGTTAACAAATGGAAAAATAAGCGGCACTAGCTACTTTGTCCAGGATGCGAAAAAAGCAGACCAGTTTATCGTCAGTGCAAAACAGGGTGGCGACATCGGACTCTACCTGGTTGCCGCCGATGCCAGCGGCGTTGAGATAATTCCCGACAGCATTATCGACCTGACACGGGACCAGGCACACATCGAATTCAAAGATGTGGACGCCATCGAACTCGCCCCGGCGGGCAGTGGCGACAAGGCAATCCGTGAAGCAATGCCGGCAATACTCTGTATTGTTTCAGCCGACATGGTAGGCGCCGGTGAATGGTTGCTGCAAACGACGGTTGAATACGCTAAAACCCGAGTACAGTTCGACCACCCCCTTGGCTTCTTCCAGGCAGTCAAACATCCGCTGGTAAACGTCATGCTGGATATAGACGGGGCCAAGTCTCTTACCTATAACGCCGCCTGTGCGGTAGATACAGATCCTGAAAATGCTGAGAAATTTGCCCGTATGGCAAAATCACAAGCCGGAGATATGGCTGTGTTTTCATCCAGCCGTGCCGTGCAGTTCCATGGCGGCATCGGCTTCACCTGGGAATGCTATGTTCACCTGTTTTTCAAACGACAGATGCACAACCAGGTGTTATACGGAGATGCCAGGTACCACCGGACTAAGTTAGCCGACCTGCTCATTGGCATCGCCGCCTAACCCCGTTATTTCTGAGCCGGCCTGAACCAGCCAAACGGGTTTAACGATTATTCGGTGTCTGCCGCGAAATCCCACACCCTGGGAATCAATGGATTTAGCCGCGCTATCTACCCTCGAATACCGGCGGTTGTTTGTTAACGAAAGCCTTTGCCGCTGCCTTGTGATCCTCGGTCATCATGCTGCGCGTCATATGCAGGGCCTCGAGATCAAAAACGTCGCTGAGGGACCCCTGCTGAGCCGCATTGAGATTTTTCTTCATAAAACCTATGGCAACCGTTGGCAGTCCTGCAAGATAGAGCGCATAGGCTTTAGTTTCTTCCTCAAACGTATCCGCACTTGCCACCTTATTGACCAGGCCCATTTCATAGGCCTGCTGACCGGAGATAATGTCTGCGGTGAAGTAAAGTTCCCGCGCCTTGGCGGCACCCACCAGGTAAGGCAGGAAGTAGGAGCCACCATAGTCACCGGACGCCCCAATCTTTGAAAATGCCGTGGTGATCTTGGCAGTATCCAACGCAAACCTGAGGTCGCACGCCAACGCCAATGACAAACCCGCGCCTGCAGCAGCCCCGGGAATCACGGCAAGCGTGGGTTTAGGCATTTCATGCAGAATACGGCTGAGTTCCATCCCCTTTCTCAGGCCATAGACCCGTTCTTCCATGCTCGGTCCATCGCCGTCGTTCCTGCTGCCACCATCCCGGGCAAATCCCTTGACGTCACCACCCGCGCAAAATGCGCCCCCGGCACCCGTGAGAACTACCGCTCTCACCTTCCTGTCGCTCGCTACCCTCGGAATGGCCTCATTGAGCGCCTCCATCATGGGTCCACTCATGGCATTGCGAGCCTCAGGGCGATTCATGGTTAATGTGCAGACACCGTTTTCAAATGTTTCTATTAAATGTTCAGACATGCTGTTCCGTTTTCAATTCCGTGGACATTAAATAATAGGAGAAAATCGGGCTACAGCCAACCAAATAGTCCGACAGTCGCCTGCAGATCAGCGAAGACTGGCACATGAAGTCCCGTCAGATTTTGTATAATGACCAGATGGCACAGTTTCGCAAGGTCACTCCCAAGGTGTTCGACGCCGCCATCAAGGCATTTAGCGTCTGTGATGAGCACGATTTTCTGGAATCACGTTTTCTGGACAGAAATAAACATGTAGTCGCCAAGGTGGTTCGCTTCCTTGAGGACGATGAAGAACTGATTCCGGAAGCAGATTTGCTTATCGCTGATCCTATGCCAAAATCAGGTTCCTAAAGCGGACTAGTCTAATGTCAAACCTGGCCTCCATCGACGTAAGCGACGCAACTCTTTTTCAAGAAGACAAACAATGGGATCTGTTTACCCGACTGCGCGCTGAGGATCCCATACATTTCTGTGAAGAGAGCCGTTACGGTCCTTATTGGTCTATTACCAAATTTGTAGATATCAAATGGATCGATTCAAATCACGATCTCTTTTCGTCAGAACGGGATATCACAATTTTCGATCAGCCCGATGACTTCGAGTTGCCTATGTTTATTGCAATGGACAAGCCGAAACATCATCACCAGCGAAAAGTCGTTAGCCCCGTGGTCGCACCTCGCAATCTGGCAGAACTCGAAGGCACCATCCGACAGCGAGCTATAGCGATCCTGGATTCTCTTCCTGAAGGAGAGACCTTCAACTGGGTTGACAAAGTTTCCATCGAGTTGACGACACAGATGTTAGCCACCCTGCTCGATTTTCCCTTCGAAGAGAGACACAAGCTTACCCGCTGGTCCGATGTGGCCTCAGGTGGTCGCCTGTCCGGCGCCGTGGATAGCGCCGCCGATCGCCGCACCGAACTTATTGAGTGTCTGGAGTACTTTCAGGCCATGTGGCAGAAAAAGAGCAAAGAAGCTCCCAGTAACGATTTAATTTCGATGCTGGCTCACGGCAAATCGACCCAGGATATGCCACCGATGGAGTTCCTAGGCAATATTGTGCTGCTGGTCGTCGGTGGTAACGACACCACAAGGAATACCATCTCGGGCGGCGTACTGGCACTGAATCAGTTCCCAGATGAGTTTGAGAAACTTAAAGCCCAACCGGAACTCATCCCGAACATGGCGTCAGAAATTATCCGCTGGCAGACACCACTTTCCCATATGCGGCGCACCGCAACGGCAGACGTAGAAATCAGAGGAAAGACCATCAAAAAAGGTGACAAGGTCATCATGTGGTATATCTCCGGGAACAGGGACGAGGATCAATTTCCCGATGCAGATCGTTTTGTCATCGACCGGTACAACGCCCGGACTCATTTATCCTTCGGTTACGGCATCCACCGTTGCATGGGTAATCGACTAGCCGAGATGCAGATAAGGGTGCTGTGGGAAGAAATACTGCAACGTTTCGATGACATTAAGGTTGTGGGTGAACCCGTTAGAGTTCGCTCAAATCTGATCAAAGGATATAGCGAACTGCCCGTAGAAATCATTAGAAAGACAGCCTAGCGCAGTTCCTTTATGAAGGTTGGCTCATGAGCAATTGGAAGACCACCTTAGCCACATCCCGGCACACAAATTCATCGCTACCGTTGCTCCCTTCCGGGCCTGGCGGGGTTTACAATTATTCATTGCGAGAGGACCAAGGTGGAGGATGCATGATACAACATCACACACATGTTGGATAACCACCTAACGCACAATCGCGTATCGATAACATCAGCATGCTGGCTCTCGAGCTTGTTTCACTGGTCTCAAACTGTTAGCTTCTCGATTCAAAAGGGGCCAGTTCATCGGGATACGCCAGTTTGAATGCCGACCTTGACCAACTACCAAATGAAAGTCTGATCCGTATCCTGGAGCTGACCCAGAAGCTCCTGGCACCCTTTGAACTCTCGCAGATACTGGAGGAAGTACGGCAGGCAGGGTTGGATGTGACCCAGGCTGATACCGGCTCGATCTGGTTATTTGACAAGAAAAGCAACAAGCTTGCGATGCATCTCCCTGCCATTGAACCTCCCATCCTGGTCGAAGCAGGCAAGGGTCTGGTTGGTGAATGTTTCCTCAGAAACGAAATCATCAATGTCAAAGACTGTTATTCCGATCCAAGATTCAATCCTGATGTTGATACAGAAACGGGTTACCGGTCCAATACCATTTTGAGTGTCCCTCTGGTGGGTTTTGAAAATAATCATGTTGGCGTGATACAACTCGTGAACAAGGCATCCGGTCCGTTCACTCAGCAAGATGAATTGTTAGCCATTGCGCTTGCCGCCCAAAGCGCCGTCGCCTTACAGCGCGCGTTACTGATCGACACCTTGATATCCAAGGAACGGTTGGATGAGGAACTGGCCATCGCAAGGACAATACAGCTTGCGACGCTCCCGGAAAAAATGCCCGAGCTTGAAGACTACGATTTCAGTGGCGGCTTTGTCCCTGCTGAATCCACAGGGGGCGACCTGTTCGATCTGGTCACTCTCGGTGATGAAGTGTTCATCCTGATGGGGGACGCCACCGGACACGGTTTTGGGCCTGCGTTGTAAGCAACGCAAATGCAGGCAATGTTCAGAGTGGCATTACGTGTCGGTGCATCCCTGGATGAGGCTTACATTCACGTCAACAACCAGTTAGTCGAAGACCTTCCTGACAATAAGTTTCTGACGGCCTTTGTAGGATTCCTGAACAAGCACACACATACAATCCGGTATCATTCGGGTGGTCAGGGCCCTATTTTGCATTTTCACGCGGACGACCAGTCCTGTGATTGGCATCTCCCAACCAGTTTTCCCCTGGGCGTAATGGAGATGGAGACGATCGATCCACCGCACGAAATCAAACTGGCCCAGGGAGATATCTTTGCTGTCATATCGGATGGCGTCTACGAATACCAGAACGAGCAAGGCGAGCTATTTGGAGAGGAAAGAGTTGCCCAGATATTTCGTGATTTCAAAGGCACCTCAATGAAACAGCTACAGGACCGTTTACTGCAGGCGATATTTAAGTTCGGCGGCGAGGCGAGTCAACTGGACGATATTACAATCGTACTCACCAGGAGAAAAGTGGACGGGGAAGCCACGATATTCATGTGTAACAGGGACATAGGTGAGCTAGAAAGAATCGCCAATGTCACCAGGGCATTCTTCGCTGAAAAAGATATTGATACTGGCCTCAGGAATGTTGTAGACCTGGCCATTGAAGAGTTGTTCGTCAATATGGTCAAGTACAATACGGGGACCCATGCCAAAATCGAGATTAAGTTGGAACCTCAGCAAGACGGTATCAAGGTTACCCTGACGGATTTTGATGTGGAACGGTTCGATCCCACCGTCCATGGCAAGGTTGATGTAAATGCTCCCCTTGAAGATAGAGTACCAGGCGGGCTTGGTGTGTTTCTGACATTGAAATTGGTCGATTCCATCGAATATGACTACCACGACAGGGTCAGCAAGATCACATTCATCAAACGTGAGGAGGCTAAATAATGTTTGAAATAGAGCTATCGGGCGCCGGAGAAGTTATCGTAAGAGGACGCCTTGATGCAGCGCAGGCGGAAAAGGCGGAAGCCTTTCTGGATGAAATTGAAGGCGCCTTCGTGGTTGATCTTTCTGGTCTCGAATATATTTCCAGTGCGGGTCTCGGTGTTTTGCTCAAAACCCATATTCGTCTGGTCAGTGCCGGGAACGTACTGAAACTTGTACAGGTCAACTCCCATATTAATGATATTTTAAAATATTCCGGATTCGACAAACTATTCGACATCGAAGCTGGCTAGGGAACGTCTGATTAACAGGATATTTTCGTCAGAACAAGGAAGAGGCGCACGGAAAAAATTTGTTAACATGCTGTAAGTTAACAAATTTTTGAGTACGACTCTGACGCTGTTATGGCGGAAATAGACCTTAATCAGACGTTCCCTAGCAAGCGAGACATTTTGCGAATCTTGTACAACTTTTTACACAGCAGTACGGAGTTATGACTAAGAGTCAGGAATGGGTGCTAATCGAAAAATGTAAAAGGGGTGATGTTGCCGCGTACACCGATCTGGTCAGGAAGTACCAGGACGTTATCTACAATTGTGCGTGGCGGATACTGGCAAACTCCGAAGACGCCGCTGATGTAACCCAAATAGCATTTCTTAAGTTATACGAGCACATAGGTTCCTTTGATTCCAGTCGGACGTTTTTCAGCTGGATGTATAGAATTGCGGTAAATGAAGCGTTGGATCACAGACGAAAAGATAAATCCTTCCAGAGTATGGCGGCAGACAACATTGAAAGTAACAGTGAAAACCCGGAGCAGATCCTGGAGACAGTGGCGATCAGGGATCATATTCAGGCATCTTTGCTAAAACTTTCCGACGACTCCAGGGTCGTCATTGTACTCAGGCATTTTAACGAATTGAGCTATAGAGAAATGGGTGACATTTTGGAGATATCCGAAAAAACCGTCAAATCAAGACTTTATTCGGCGCGCCAGCGTTTGAGGGAGTTGCTGCTCACAAAGGATAGTGGCTAGCAATGCTGGAAGATAAAGACATCGAGCTTATCAATCGGGCCTTAGACGAGAAACTTGATTCACAAGAACAAGCCTTGCTGGTGGACTTGCTGGCGACGAACAGTGAAGCCCAGGCGTTGCATCAGGACTTGACCAGAATTGCGCTATTACTTCAGAACGCGCCTAAAAGTGCCCTGCCTTGGGACATCGCAACAAAGATCAACACCCATTTGAGCAGACCGGTGGTCCTACCGGGTCGTCAATTTGAACAGCATCAACGCAGCCCGTTTTCCCAAATCCCACGATTACGTGATCGTCGGGAACCTGATCGTTTTGTGCGAAGGACTCGACGCAGACACTTCGCAGGAGGCCTGCGACTGGATGGCGGCGCAACTGGCGACTGCCGGCCAGGGTTAGCACGCAGGCGGACATTCAAAACGATTGCGTCTCCCCTTTTCTCTTGTCTGAGATCCGGCACCTGGATGTCGATTCACCCGCCTAAAGAAGCACCCTGTAAATTGCAAGAGCGAGCGTGTCGGTTGGCATGATGTGGCACATGCACAGGTGCCGGGAAAGCGCGTCGGTCGAGGCGCCGCGGCCGGGAAAACGGCTCTGGCGGGGGCAGCAGACCCGTGTCATTGCGACAAGTTCGACGACGTGGCAATCCTCGACAATGGGATCACGTCTTTTGCTGAAGGCTGGTGCTGGTTAGTTAGGAGAGATGCTTACTTTGGACGCCGATTGCCACGTCGTCGAACTCCTCGCAATGACAGTGATTCACGTTGTCCGTGTTCGCGACCACTGTCTCCTCCGACTACATTACGGCCTCTAAGTGCCGTCTCCATC
>JACZXW010000018.1 GCA_022571415.1 Pseudomonadota bacterium | reverse complement strand
GTATGTAAGGAATCGCCCTTTTGCCAACGATCCCACATCAATGTCTTTTGTTCTTCGCTGTAAATAATCCTCGGTCGTCGTTTCATTTCAAACATCCTTCTCTGTATTACTAGAGGTTAGATGTTGCATCGATCAGTTGAAACCACAACCGTAAGCGGGCAGGAAAACTGGGAGTTCGGATCAGAGAAAGCCCGCTATGTGCCTGAAGGAAACATGACACTACTGTTCAAGCGTTCGCAAAGTGTTGCAAGTGAAAAATTCTCAATCACTTCAGATGGTAACTTACTGCTGTTTGAACCTAATGGTCCGATCCGGACAGCATCTGCCTTGACTCGTCAGCCATCGGAAGGTGAATGCAAGTAGTACTGCGATCTACCGGTGTAATCTCGAGGAAGCACAATCGCATTTACGGGTCTTGGATTTTTTCAGTGAGACTTCAAGCGGATGCCAGGAAGGAATAAATATACCACCTGCTACTTGTTCTCCAATCGCCCCCATAGAATCCCAGTATTGCCTGATCAAGGTCCGAAAGTGTCTATAAATTCGCCTTAAGGAACCGTGAAATCTGAATTGGAGACTAATTGGGCATTTAGACGCAATACGAGCCACAGGAGACTGCTAGAGACTTTTTTACTTTCAATGCAGCCCGCAGCTCGTGGGCTATAGCGGCAATTCTCAAGAAACCGAGGGTTGTGTTAAGTGTACATCCTGGCACATAGGTTACAGATTACACCGGGCACATAGGTTACACATTGAGGCATTTGGGAGAAACCAAATGCCCTGGAAAGAGTGTAATCATATGGATGAACGTATCAAGTTCGTTGCTCGTTTGCTTGATGGTGAAATGATGACGGTCGTTTGTCGAGATTTTGGTATTTCTCGAAAAACTGGCTATAAAATTTTCAATCGATATAAAGATATTGGTCTCGAAGGGCTTCAAGATAGAAGTCGAAGGCCTTATCACCATGCCAATAGGCTCCCATTCCAAGTTGAAAGAACCATCCTTCAGATCAAAAAGGAACGCCCTAGTTGGGGCGCACCTAAGATCCGAGAGAAGTTGATCCGGCGCTATCCAATGATAAAGCCACCTGCCAAGAGTACAGTACATGCTGTTCTCGACCGCCATGGCTTAGTAAAACGACGTAAACGCAAGCGCTACAAGGCCCAGGGAACAACTCTAAGAGATACTCAGCAGCCTAATGGTCTTTGGTGTGCTGATTACAAAGGTGAATTTATGCTAGGTAACCATCAGTATTGCTATCCTCTAACGATCACTGACTACAGCTCGCGATACCTGCTTGGCTGTGAAAGTCTGGAGTCCACCAAGGCAATATTTGCTTTTAATGTATTTGAGCGAGTGTTCAAGGAATATGGATTACCTGCCGCCATTCGTACTGATAACGGTATCCCGTTTTCCTCACCGAATGCGTTCTTCGGCATGAGTCTCCTTTCAGTTTGGTGGCTGCGTCTCGGTATTGAAATTGAACGCATCAAACCCGGCAATCCTCAACAGAACGGTCGTCATGAACGCATGCATCTCACCTTGAAAAATGAGGCGACAAAACCAGCTTCATTCAACTTCTTGCAACAGCAGGTCCGGTTTGATGCATTCCAGGAACAGTTCAACAACGACAGGCCTCATGAGGCTCTGGCAATGAAATACCCAGGTGAAGTGTATACACCGTCCACCCGTGTTTACCAACGGCCTGAAGAACCGGACTATCCGATGCATGATCGAGTGGTACGGATCACAAAATGTGGTCGAATTTGCATAGGTAAACGAAAGATCAACCTCAGTCGAGCATTTGCCGGGCAATTAGTAGGCATTCGTGAGGTTGCTGACAAGATATGGCTTGTTACCTTTATGGAAATTGATCTAGGCTACTTTGATGAGGACGAGGGACGAGTTGAACCGGCAGAGAATCCCTTTATAACAAAAGTGTTACCCATGTCCCGGCGGTCCGACGTTTCGGATGAAATGTCACCTATGTGACCGGTATGGACCCGAGACTGGATGGCGGTGGTGGCAGTCTTGGGCTAACCAGTCTCCGAATTCCCTGTTAACTAGGGAAAATACAGGGAAGTTTTCTAATTTAATCGAGTTCCTTTGTACATCGGTCGCTGACAGTGGCGAATTCTTTATGTTCCGGGAGACATCTTTATTTTTTCACGTGAATTTATCAGGGAACTAAAAGGGAAAGACCAGGGAATTTAGATGGTGATCTTGATGTAGGGCAAGGGATTAATGCAAGAGAAAGGTAACAGTTGTACGCCGTTTCCAAACTGACATTTCTTTGTTGCTAGGTGTTAGCTTGTCAACTCCGCAGGCATATATTCCACGCCGTAGCCCGACTACGAATTCGCCATGCACAGGTTCGATTCATGCGATCAAGGACTATAGCCAAAGACATTGGGCAGAGTTGGATAAAGACCGCATCAACATCATTTCAGTCGTAATTCGGCAGACGGCTACACCTGGTTCTTCGAATCTTCAAGTCTTTACGATAAAACTCATGAGTGATTGATTCCGAGAGGAGTCTTGTGATGTTTATCGGGAATAGAATAGCTGGGGTTCCTCCAGATCTTCGAAAAGCTGGTGCTCAATGAGTATACCGACCGTGGCATTCATGCTGCCGTTCCTTTATCCAGACCCCAGCAGCGCATTCAGGAGGCGGTAACCCAGGAGATGCTGGATCGCAACCAATTATGACAATGATCAGAACATGCTGGGTGTCCTGAAATTACCTTACCAATTATGACAATGATCAGAACATGCTGGGTGTCCTGAAATTACCTTTGCTCCAGTGCCTGTAGGACGCGTGCGGCTTTTTCGGTATCCCACCACCAGTTGTCGGGGAAGCCGGGATAATAGAGTGATTGAACAGCCGGTTTGCCGAACTTGTTCCACACCAGCACACGCTGTGGTTCGAGTACCAGCACGGGAATGAAATAAAACTGCCAGTACAGGACCCGGTCCAGTGCCTGGCTGGCGGCGATGAGTTCGGTCCGGTTGCGCGCACTCAGCACATGCCCGATCAGCACATCGACAATCGGCGAACTCAATCGGGCAAAGTTCGCCACACCTCGACTGCGTGAGCTGAAATAGGCGGGCACTTCCTGGTTGGGTGGCATGGAGATGGCAAGACTGCCGAACACCGCATCATTCTTGTTATTACGCCGCAGGTTCAGAAATTGCGCAGCTTCAACCAGCCGAATGTGCCCATCGATGCCAAGTCGTTTCAGACGTTCGATGTAGGGCAGTAGCGTGCGTTGCTGAACTGGTCCGGGAATCAGAAACTCGATCTTAAACGCTTCCCCGTCATCGTTGATTAGTCCGCCATCACGAAAATGCCAGCCGGATTCTTCCAGCAGTGTCTGGGCACGGATCAGGGCGTCGCGATTGTTCAACCTGGCGACTGAACTTGCGTTGAATGGTGGCTCCGTAAATACACGCACCGGTAACTGAGCTCGAAAGGGTTCCAGCAATTTCAGTTCATCATATGAAGGCAGGCCGGTTGCGGCGAGAAAAGTGCGATGAAAGTAGCTTTGCGGTTTTTCATAGGCACCATAGTCGAGCACATTGTTCTTCCAGTCGAAATCAAAGGCCAGCGTGAGTGCCTCCCTGACGCGCACGTCCCCGAAGCGTGCCTGTGTCAGGTTAAAAGCAAGCGCTGAAAGCACGCCCACGTACTGCCTGAACTCATGCTTCTCCTGCAGCAGCAGGCCTGAGACCTGGTCCTGACCGTACCCGATTACCCACTGTGCGGCACTTGGCTCCGGAGAAAAATCGAGCAGACCCTTTCGTAGTGCCTCCCGTCTAACGGTTGCATCCCGATACACTTCAAACCTGAGCAGATCAATATTGTGGCGACCACGATGTAAACCGAGATCCTTCCCCCAGTAGTCGGCGACACGTTCGAACTCAATGAACTTACCGAGCGCAAATTTTTCAATTCGATAAGGGCCGCTGGAAAGTGGTGGTTCAATGGTGGTTTTACTGATGTCTCGTTCCCGCCAGTAGTGCTCGGGCAATATGGCAACCTTCCCCAACGCCATCATGGAATTTAAATTCACCGAGAAATGATACGTAAACAGGACCTCCCGCTCACTAACGACATCGACCTGCTTGATTGACAGATAGGCTGCCTTTACACCGGGAAAGGCATGGTCGCGAATATGCTCGAAGGTAAATTTTACGTCGCGTGCGGTGACAGGTACCCCATCATGCCAGCGGGCTTCCGGCCGCAATCGCATTCGCACCTGTGTCATATCATCTGAAACGGCGATGTGTCCAGCCAGATTACCGTAAAAAACACCGATCTCGTCACCTGATGGCCACATTAGCGAATCGTAGAGCGTCATCTGTCCAATGACAGTACCCCCGGGCGCAGGGATACCCTTTGGAATGAATGGTGTGAAGCTGTTAAAACTTGCTCCGATGGCGCGGACCAACCTGCCTCCCTTAGGTGCATTGGGATTGACGTAATCGAAGTGCTCGAAATCAGGCGGATACTTGAACTCGCCAAAGAACGACAGACCGTGCTGCCATTTGTGTTCGACAGGTTCACGGCTTGACTCAGCGAACGCAAGGCAACTGCCCGCAATCAGTAGTATCAGGGTGCTAGTTCTTACCATCATTCGCGCTCGTCTTATTCACCACCTCCAGATCGAATGCCGCGGCAATCAGTGCCCTGGTGTATTCAGTTGCCGGTCGCTCGAATATATCAGAAGCCCTGCCCTGTTCAATGATAATGCCGTCTTTCATGACCACAAGTTCATCAGCCAGTGCGCGCACCACTTTCAGGTCGTGACTGATGAACAGGTATGACAATTGATAACGAGCTTGCAGATCACGCAGCAGGTCCACCACCTGGGCCTGCACTGACATGTCCAGTGCCGAAGTGGGTTCGTCCAACACAATAAAACGGGGGCGCAGGATAATCGCGCGCGCTATCGCAATCCGCTGCCGCTGACCACCAGAAAATTCATGGGGATATCGGTCCTTGTCGGTCGAATCGAGCCCGACATCCTCAAGCGCGCCATCAACACGAGTGGCCAACTCATCATCGCCGAGGTGTGGCTCATGCACACGCAGCCCCTGTTCAATGATCTGTCTGACGGACCGTCGTGGTGACAGCGCGCCGTAGGGATCCTGAAAGACGATCTGCATATCATGGCGATAGGGTTTCAGGGATTTGTTGTTCAAACCCTGAATGTCAACCCCGTCGAAAACGATTTTGCCCTTACTTCTGATCAGTCTTAACAGCGCCATCCCCAGCGTGGTTTTACCCGAACCAGATTCGCCTACCACGCCCACCGTCTGCCCGGTTTGGATGGTCATGGAGACCTCATCGACGGCCTTGAGCACGCGTTTTCTGGCGAGAAAGCCGCTGCCAAGCTGAAAATACACCGATACCTTGTCTGCTTGCATCAGTGGCTTCGAATCTCCCTTAATCCGCACCGGATTGCCTTTGGGTTGTGCGTTTAGAAGCGTCCGTGTATAGACGTGAGTAGGTGCCGAAAACAGCGTTTTTGTGATTGCTGTCTCGACGATGCAACCCTGATTCATCACGCACACCCGATCAGCGATCCTTCGAACCATCACCAGATCATGAGTAATCAATAACAGCGCCATGTTCATGCGGCTTTGCAGGTCTTTCAGCAGCGTTAATATCTGCGCCTGAATGATGACGTCGAGGGCCGTGGTCGGCTCATCTGCAATCAGCAGATCAGGTTCGTTGGCGAGCGCCATCGCGATCATTACGCGTTGGCGCTGGCCGCCCGACAGTTCATGAGGAAACGCTGTGAGTCGTTCACTGGCACGCTGCAGTCCGACCATTTCCAGGAGTTCCAGGGTTCGCTTGCGTACCGCATTTCCGCCAAGACGCTGGTGCACGAACAGCACTTCGCCAACCTGGCGTTCAATGGTGTGCAGCGGATTGAGAGACGTCATCGGTTCCTGAAAAATCATGCTCACCCGATTACCGCGCATCTTGAGCAGTGTGGCTTTAGACGCGCTGATCATCTCAATACCATCCAACAGGATGGATCCGGAGGGGTGGCTCGCCTGCGGGTAGGGTAACAGTTGCGGAATTGACAACGCGGTTACCGACTTGCCCGAACCAGACTCACCCACGAGAGCCAATGTTTCACCACGATCAATGTGGAAGTCTACCTCCCGCACCACGGTACTACCGTGAAAAGCCACACTGAGGTTTTTGATTTCCAGAATCCGGTCACTCATGATGTTCAAAAGGCATCCATACTGGTGACCGAACGACGCGAATCGAAGGCATCGCGCACCGCTTCTCCAATAAAGATCAACAAGGTCAGCATAATGAGCAGCGCGAAGAAGCCGGACAGCCCCAACCAGGGGGCGTGCAGATTGGCCTTGCCCTGGGCCAGCAGTTCACCCAGCGAGGGAGACCCCGCCGGTAGTCCGAAACCGAGAAAATCGAGAGACGTGAGGGTGGTAATCGATCCCGTCAGGATGAAAGGTAAAAATGTCAGGGTCGCTACCATGGCATTGGGCAGCACGTCCTGACGAATGATGTCGAAGCTTGACACCCCCAGGGCACGTGACGCCAGCACATATTCGAAGTTGCGGGTGCGCAGAAATTCAGCTCTGACCACACCCACCAATGACATCCAGCTAAACAGCAGCAGTAGTCCGAGCAGGGTGAACACGTTGGGCTGTGCCAGGCTGGCAAGAATGATCAGCAGGAACAGCACTGGCATACCCGCCCAGATTTCTACCAGTCGCTGGCCGATGAGATCGACCCAGCCACCGAAAAAGCCCTGCACCGCACCAACAGTTACACCAATCAATGAGCTGAACAGCGTAAGTGCGATGCCGAACAGTACCGACAATCGAAAACCGTAGATGATTCGTGCCAGAACATCGCGGGCAACATCATCAGTACCCAGCCAGTGGCGAGATGATGGTGCCGCTGGTGCCGGTTCTCCGGTGTACCGATCTATGGTGTAGTAACTGAAGGGGATCGGTGGCCAGAGCATCCAACCTCTCTCGGATTCGATCAGTTCCCTGACGGCAGGCTCGCTATAGTCGGCTTCCGAATATAGCACGCCTCCGAATGTGGTTTCCGGATAGCTGACCAATACCGGTATATAGAGTTCACCTTTAAAGCTGAGCAGCAGCGGTTTGTCGTTGGCGATGAACTCGGCAAACAGACTCAACACCAGCAGCACCAGGAATATTTTGAGCGACCAGTAGCCACGTTTGTTGGCACGAAAATTCGCCAGGCGCCGTCGGGTCAGAGGTGTCAGCGTCATCAGGCCTACGCTTCCCGCGTCTCAAAATCAATTCGGGGATCCACGAGGGTATAAACGATGTCACCCAGTAAATGCAGCAGCAGGCCCACCAGGGTGAAAATGTACAGCGTGCCGAACATGATTGGATAGTCCCTGGTGAGGGTGGCCTCGAAACCCAGCAAACCCAGCCCCTCCAGAGAAAAGATCACCTCGACAAGCAGTGCACCGGTAAACAACACGCCGATCAGCGCGGCAGGAAAACCGGCGACCACGATCAGCATAGCGTTGCGGAACACGTGCCCGTAGAGAACACGCGGCTCATCGAGTCCCTTGGAACGCGCTGTGAGCACAAACTGCTTGCTCAATTCCTCGAGGAAAGCGTTCTTGGTGAGCATGCTTAAGGTCGCAAAACTGCCGATCGTCAGGGAGATTACCGGCAGCGTTATATGCCACAGGTAGTCGGTGATTTTGCCAAACAGCGATAGCTCGTTGAAATTTTGCGACACCAGTCCCCTGAGCGGGAACAAATCGAGAAATGTGCCACCGGCAAACAGCACAATCAGCAGTACCGCAAACAGAAACCCCGGGGTGGCGTAGCCCACGATAATCGCAGCGCTGGTCCAGACATCGAAACGACTACCATCACGCACTGCCTTGGCGACGCCGAGCGGGATTGCGATGCTGTAGCTCAGCAGCATCGACCAGAGTCCGAGCGATATCGACACCGGAAAGCGTTCGACCAGCAAATCCACAACCGGTCGATTCTGGTAGTAACTCTCGCCTAGTTCGAAGCGCAGATAGTCCCACAGCATTTGAAAGTAGCGTTCATGCAGCGGGCGATCGAAGCCGAATTGCTTTTCCAGTGCGGCGATCAACTCAGGATCGATGCCTTCGGCCCCCGGGAACTGGGTGCTCCGTTCCTGCAGCGGCACAGGCGTATTTGCTGCGGCGCCAGCAATCCTGGAGGTGGCTGCCATGGCCTCGCCAGTCATCTGCGCAAGCATTTGATCTACCGGTCCTCCTGGGGCCAGTTGCACGATAAAAAAGTTCATCGTGATGATGCCGACCAGGGTTGGCCCGATCAGCAGCAGACGTTTGAGGATATATCGTGTCACGCTAGTGTGATGTCCCAGAAATAACTGTGCAGACCCTTTCAACCTTAGCAAGTATCGATGCTGCCGTCGCCGTCCAGACGAATGGACTGGTGTTGGCATTATAGTTTTCAACAAACTGATTGATCTTTTTGATTAAGTTTTTGACGGAGGAAAAAGTACCCCGGCGTATCGCTTGTTGAGTAATGATTCCAAACCATCGCTCTACTTGATTAAGCCATGATGAATAAGTTGGCGTGTAATGAATTATGTATCGGGAACGTTTTGCAAGCCATGACTTGATTTTGGCGTGTTTGTGGGTCACATAGTTGTCGACGATGAGATGTATGTCCAAGTCTTTGGGAACATTCTTGTCAATGTGGCGGAGAAAAACGAGGCATTCCTGATGCCTGTGACGTTTCTTACATTGACTCAAAACCTGACCAGTCGCCACGTCGAGGGTGGCAAATAATGTCGTGGTACCGTGCCTGATGTCATCATGTGTCACACCTTGCACATAGCCTAATCCCATTGGCAACATAGGTTGGGTGCGGTCAAGCGCCTGCACTTGCGTCTTTTCGTCAACACACAGCACCACCGCATGATCGGGTGGGTTAAGGTACAAGCCAACAATATCGCGAACTTTTCCAATGAAGAACGGATCTGTTGATAGCTTGAAGGTACGTTGCCGGTGCGGTTGCACACCGAACAAGTGAAACCAGCGTTGAACGGTACTCTTTGAGATCCCGGTATGACCTGCCATAGACCGTACCGCCCAGTGTGTACTGTTAGTGGGTTTTGTTTGCAGCGCAGCATTGATGACTTCCGCGACGCGCTCATCGCTGTGCTCTCGTGGTCGTCCTGCCCGCAATTCATCATGCAACCCTTCGATACCATTTTCGATGTAGCGCTTACGCCATTTGACCACTGTATTTTTGTTTAATCGCATTCGTTCAGCAATCTCATTACCTGGCTCGCCGTCGGCGCAAGCAAGATCAGCCGCCAATGATATGCCCGGTTTGCAGCGGGTCCAGTTGAAAAATGGTTCCCAACGAGTGGAGCATGGCGTTCAATCATTGTTGTCTGCTGCAGTGGCCGCCTGCAGCCTGGCTTCCAGCTCTGCTTCTGAAATGCCGTCTACCGCTGCGATGAAGTTCATTTTCATCGCACCGCGGCGAAACGGAATGGCACTTTGGTACTCATCGGAATAATAGAACTCATTCAGTGCCTGCATCGATGGAAACTGCTCGATGGCGAGAATTGAAGTACCGGACGGTAGTTCACCTTCGAGTACCTTGACCTGATCACTGCCGACCTGGCCACCGGCGATGGGTTTGAGGCCAGCCTTCATGGCCACCGCTGCTGCCCGTTTCCCGTACTCCGGATCGACTTCGCCACCGAGGACGGTGCCGCAAACAATCAAGTATGCTGGTTTGCTGGTATCAGTCATGGTTGATTCTCCTGGTTCCTTGTTGCCAATGCTCCGCTTTTCTTACTTTCCAGTTATGCTCCACGCAAAGTTTTGTTCCTCAGGATATAGCCTTTGACTGGTTGAACTCGTACACGATCACCTCATCACCGACGTTACGGATGTAGGCGGGAACCCGCCATTTATCTATATTTACCAGCAGCTTGAGGTCCACGGTCTGATAAGACGGCGCAGGTCTTTCATTATTGGCCGTATTCCATGATTTGGCAATCACGTAAGTGTCTACTCGTGCCATGGCGTCCAGACCGAACAGTTCAAAATCGTAGGCAAGAGAGCCATAGGCACTGTACTTGGGTGCATTGGCAAGGCGATTGCCGGGTTGAATGGCAACGCCGCCATATCTACCCTCACCGCCGCTGCCGATTTCTGCCGTCCAGCTACGATCTCCCCCTATGGTAAGGAGAAGATCGGGAGTGATGGCGTAGCGGATTTCCAGTTCCAGTCCCTCGCTCTCGGCTGTGCCACTGTTAATGGCATAGCTGTATTCC
Source organism: Pseudomonadota bacterium (assembly GCA_022571415.1). Classification (GTDB taxonomy): domain Bacteria; phylum Pseudomonadota; class Gammaproteobacteria; order Pseudomonadales; family Azotimanducaceae. The sequence continues at coordinate 23,998 of JACZXW010000018.1, read as the reverse complement.
AATGGATTGACCCCAACCACATCGGTGATCGCCTCATTCACGCTGATGATGGTGTCGTCCCAGTCGATGTGGTAGAGAGCGCCCACAAAGCTTATCTGACCGTCGAGTATGGTGGCCTTGATGCCGAGTTCGTAGTTAACCACCTCATCACCGTCCACGGTTTGATTGCCTAAAACGCGCTGGTAATGGGCTTCAGAGGCGGGATCACTGGCTCTTACCGCATCCAGTTCGGCTACTTTCCCGGCTAGCCCGGTGTTGACGATGCCGGGTCGAAAGCCCTGGGAATAGGTGGCATAAATCATCCAGTTTTTAATGGGTCGCCAGGTCAAGGTCAACTTGGGTGAGCTAGTATCAGTTGTGACGGACAATGAGTTGACCGGATTCGATCGGGTATCGACGCCAGGCTGGGCGACGTCAAGTTCATATTCCACTTCTGCAGCACGAAACCCGACCAGAATCTCCCACTGATCGTTGATGCGGTAACTGACTTCTCCGTAAACAGACTTCTCGCCAAAGGTTCGATAGTTGGTGTTACCGGGAATCAGTCCGTTCAGCCATTGGATAATCTCTCCCTGGTCGGCAATAGACACGCCATCAAAAAAGCCATATTGCAGCCAGCAGTGTGTGTTGATTGTGTCATAGACCGGTGACCCGCCATTGTAGCAACCTTTGTGATGACCACCTTGCGATTCGTCATCCTTGTAGTAGGCCCCGACCGTCCACTGCCATGGGCTATCTGCATTGTTGGATATCAAACGGAATTCCTGCACAAACCGCTCGCTTCCGCGAAAGAAAGCACCGTCACCGCCAGAGTCGCCAGCTTATCTCCCCCACAGACCGTCAGTTGGCCGAAACAAAAAAGTTGTTGACAAAGCCGATCACGGCACCTGAAAAGCGGGGACTGGTCTCTTCGGACCAGTCCGTTTCACGATCGAAGTAGGACGAGGAGGAAATCAGATTGGCAAATGGTAATTCCCATTCGAAACCGAGATTGTACATGGACTGATCATCATAACCGCCGCTCTGATACGTTCGATGGCCGAGATGGGTCTCGTAGGGATCACGATCGTCGAACTGGTCTGCCTGCCCGGCGCAAATCGTTCCCGGAAGGTCATACACGTGTACTTGACCGTTGGGATCTGAGGGTGTCGATTCCGAGAAGCAATGGAACCCCAGGCCAGGTCCGCCATACTCACCGTTTATCACATTGATCATCGCCGTCATCTCGAAGGTGTCGGTTAGATACCAGGTGAGGCTGGCACGGTAGCCGTTTTCCTCAAAGGTATCGACGTCGTCTCGATTGCGAGGCGCAACCTGATCAATGATGCCGGCGCGATCCCGGCGATATCCGACCAACCGTAACGCCAAGTTTTCACCAAGGGGAATATTAACCATGGCATCAACCCGGTAAGACAAGTCATCGGAATCACTCATGTTCTCCACGCTTGTCTGTATGACATAGTCGAGACCACTGGTATCAGGCTTGTTGGTAATATAGCGAATAGAACCACCCATGTTGCCTTCGCCATACAGGGTGCCTTGTGGCCCTTTCAAAACCTCGACCCTTTCCATGTCAAACAATGCGCCCAGGGTCTGAGAAAGCCCGCCGGAATTACTGTCTGTCATGGGCAGGTTGTCCATGTAGACGCCGACCATCGCGGCGCCGCCGCCGGCGGGCGGTGTCAGGCCCCTTACCGATAATGTGTTGTAGGTCTGCGAATTGGTCCGATAGGACAAACCGGGAATGGATTGGTACAGGGTCTGAATATCCTCAATGCCCTTGAGCGTGATGTCTTCGGCGGTCACCGCCGAGATCGTTAAGGGTGTGTCCATCAATCGGGTATCGCGGTAGGTCGCTGTGATGATGATCTCTTCAATATCTTTGCGATCACCATCCTCTTCAGCGAAAACGGGTAGGGCGAGTATCGCGATTGCTAGGAACGTTACAGGGTTTTTCATGATCTTTTTCCTCTTCCTTCTAACCTCGTTGCGGTACTCCAAGGGTTGGTTTGTTCAGACACTCGCTCCCGACACTCAAAGCTCCCCATGTCGCACCGTTTTCATAGCCTCGCCTATCGCAGGGAAAATAATGAGCTGTACTATAAAACACTATGTAACTATAATCTAAGCATAAATGTATAGCAAACTATATTGATAGAGACAGCCACTAACGATGCACCGCAGGGGATGCCTTGGGTGGGATCTGACGGCAGCGGGTTGGCTTTCTCACAATCCATACAGCACCGGGTGAACACCCCCAGGTCAGAAAGGAGATTCACATGAAAATCGAAGATTGGCCTTCGGCTAAACATACACCGGCGTTGTATCGCGAACTCAAACAGTTGGACCTGCTGGAACATCTTACCGAACTGGAAGCGTTCGGCTTCACGGTGCTGCCACCGGAAAAGGTGGGTCCGCAGGAACAACATGACGCCGCACGTGAAGCGGTGCTGCGTATCGCCTGTGAGCGTAAGCAATGTGTGGTTGATGACCTGGAAGAAGTTTTTTCCGATGGCCAGGAACTACTCCGTTTTGTGCTTTGGGATGATCTCATTTTTGAAAAACTGGTGTTGCATCCTGCTGCCCTGGGCTTGATTCAGTGGCTGGTGGGCACAAATTGCGTGCTCAGCCTGTGCAATGCCTGGATCAAGGGCAAAGGGGAATCCCGCACTGCCGTGCATGCAGACTGGTCGCAGTTCGACATGCCGACCATGGCGGTGGAAACCTACGGTGCCAACTTCAACTATCTGCTCACCGATTATTCGAAAGAAGATGGTGGCCTTTCGTTCGTGCCGGGCAGTCATCGTTGGCGGCGCTTGCCTTCATCAGAAGAAGCAGAATACTGGGCGGATAACGCGCAAGCCATCGAGGCACCGGCAGGGTCTATGGTCATTTGGGGCGACCACACGTGGCACGGTTCTTATCCGAAAAAGACCGATGGCCTGCGCCTGATGATTTTAGGCATGTTCAACCGCCCGCATATGCAAACCCAGGAGGCTTATCGGCAAACCGTAACGACTGAGGCATTGGCACGTAATCCGCTGCGGTTTGCACGCTTAATGAACGTGTACAATGCAATGCCCTGGGGTAAAACACCGAATTACGCGAAAACGATGCAGGCACCGCAAGGCTACCTGAGTCTGTTCGACACGGAACCGGCAGGGGACAAGTTGCAGGTTCCGGAGGAGGGTGACTATCATCTGTACGATGCCAAGACCGGGGAGATGACCAAGGAGCGGATGAGTAAAAAGAAGACGTCCTTTCCGGACATGTATAAAGGCCAGGTGTCAGCAACATCCAACAAGGAAAATCAGGCGTAACCACTCTGGCGCGCGAACCGAGCGCATCACATCGCCGAGACCCGCGGCGGAGAAGGCTTCAGTTGATGGGTTTGGTTGGCAGAAATACAATCATTTTTATACGGAGAACTCAGCATGACAGAACAATCCATTAGAAAAGCCAAACCAGATGTCGCACTGACTCGAGATCAGCTAAAGGTGATTTACGAACAAAGAAAAGCAGCTCGCGGTGCGATGTCCAAATTACGCAAACAACCCGTATCTAACATCGAGGAACGGATCGCCGCTTTGGATCTGCAGAGCTATGCGCTCGAGCTGGATGTTAAAGGCTACACCGTTATCCCACCGAAACGCGTTGCGCCACCTGAATTCATTGAACGGGTGACGCAGACGATATTACGGGTCGCCGAAGAACGCACCGGCGTTTCCCACCAGCTGGAAAAACCAGGCAATCCCGGCAAATACACCACCGAGGTCACCAATGGCGATGCCTATTTGCTGTTCTATCTGTTGTTCGAAGACGAAGTCTTTGAGGAGTGGCTGGAAAATCCCGTCCTGGGGGCAATGATCGATCACATGATGCGTGGTCATGGCCAACTCTCCAGCATGGTTGCATTCGTGCGTTGGTATAATGAGGATATGGACGAGAAGCTAACCCTCGGTCTGCACAGCGACTCGCCTGGTTCGCCAGAAGGTGTTATTCCGTTAGGCTACAACCTGGTGTGCAACTCGGCGCTGGTGCTGACGCCATACACGGAGGAAAATGGTGCGCTCGCGGTAGTGCCGGGATCGCATCGCCTGGCTCGCCAACCACTTCCTGGCGAAGGTATCGACGACGCAGTACCGGTTGAAGCGGAAACCGGCTCTTTAATCCTCTGGCAGGGTGGTACCTGGCACGGCGCTTTTCGCCGCACGACTCCTGGCATCCGCCTCAATCTGACCAGCTATCACTGCCATAAGATGCTCAAGACCCAAGAGCGCTATCAGTACGCGGTCCCTGATGAAATGCTGGCACGCAGGAGCGCGCGTTTTGCGCGCATTCTCGGCGCAGACGACGTCCAGGGATGGGGTAAAGAAGGACCGGATTACAAACGCGGTTTCAACTACAAGGTACGTACTGCAGAAGCAGAATAATGGAAGGTTCCTCATTAGAAAAGATCATGTCAATATCCCAAGGAGTTCGAAATGTCTGAAGCACCAATCACCCAATCACCTGATGAACAAGCCCTGAGCCGCACGCTAAGCAAGATCGACGAATTAGGTTTGAAAGATAACCTGATTGAACTCGAAACGACTGGTTATACAACCATTAGGGGAGTCCTGTCCGAGGATCGAATCGAACGGGCCAAAAACGCCCTCCTGAATCGGGTCGAAAAAAATACCGGGAAACGGATTGATCTGGACACTGCCACCACTGACGACTTCGAAGGAATGACCTATTTGCACTACATGCTTTATGAGGACGAAGTCTTCGAGCAGATCCTGATGGAGGAGAAACCACTGGCGCTCATCACTTACCTGCTCGGCGAGAGCTGTTTGCTGTCGAGCATTGGCTGTCACTTCAAGGGACCGGGCGAAGGTGGTGTGATTCCCTTACACAGCGACACCGCCGGACCAGCCCCCCACCCGGTGTATTCTATGGTTGCCAATGCGAACTATGCACTGACACCCTATAGTCGCGAAGCCGGTGCACTGGCCATGGTTCCGAGGAGCCACAAACTCGCGCGCCAGCCCACTCTGCCTGAAATGAGTTTAACCGGGGAGCAATGCAATCCGTCTGCAGTGTCCATGGATCTGACTCCCGGCGATGCGGTGGTGTGGCACGGCGGCACCTGGCATGGCTCGTTTCCCCGGCAGATACCGGGCATCCGGATGAATCTCGCGGTGTACTTCGCCCGGCATAATGTGGTGACCCAGGAGCGACATAAAGGTGTGGTCCCCGAGGAGGTGCTGAAGCGACACTCTAACGATGAGAGGTTCAAAAGATTGTTGGCGGGCAACCAGGCTTATGGCTGGCAGCATGAAGGACCCGATTTCGAAATGATGGCTAAAGCGCCACGGGGTCTATACGACTGAGTCTGCCTGTAACGGTGTCGGAGTGGTCAATCAGCCATAATACGCCCATATTGTTTAATAATTGTTAACACCGGTGAAGTTCAACCGAATGTCTCCAGAACTAATGGAAGTAAATCGTTAGTTTATACATCCTGACCCTAAAAACTTCAGTAAAGATGGTTTTTAATTCATGACTCACCAATAATGCGCGTTTGCGTTGGATTACTCATATGACCGATTTCGCCACACCTAATTTCTCCCTCGATTTGTCTGATCAGGTAGCGCTAGTGACGGGAACCACTTCCGGACTGGGCAAACGATTCGCACAGGTATTGGCCAAGTGCGGCGCCAAGGTCATCCTTACCGGAAGGAGAGTCGAAAAGCTTGAATCCCTTGCCGATGAGATTCGTGCCGATGGTGGAATTTGCGAACCCATCCACATTGATATGACGGACCGGAACAGTATTCGCTCGACCCTGAAGAAAGCCGAAAACTTTTTCGGCACCGTTACCATCCTAGTCAACAACGCTGGCATCCCGGATGCACAACGGGCTGTCAAGATGTCCGATGAATTAATCGATAACGTTTTTGACACCAACCTGGTGGGTCCTTGGATTTTATCCTGTGAGGTAGCCAGGCGACTGATAGACCAAAAACTCCCTGGGCGTATGGTTAACATCTCTTCCATGGCTGCATTTAACACCACAGGGCATTCCGCTGCTGCTCTCTACTCCACCACAAAAATGGGCATTGTCCGTATGACGGAAGCATTTGCAGCTGAATGGGCTCGGTTCAACATTAACGTCAATTGCATTGCACCGGGGGCGTTCTCTTCCGAGATGATGGATGGCATGCTTCAACGAATCGGTGACATCAGCCAGGCATTTCCGCGCAAGCGAATCTGTGATCCTGCGCAAATGGACAGTACCTTGTTGTTTCTCGTCTCTCCCTCTTCGGAATGCGTGACAGGCACAGTCATCAAGGTTGACGACGGACAATGTCCGCGATGACCAAGGTACGCGAAGCCGGACCCTGAAAATTCCCACTTCAGATGTCGGCGGTTTTAGTGCTACTGGTAACTCTTGTTCGCATCTAACAAAATTGGTAAATAGTTAGACAGCACAGTTGGCTACAGCGCCGTTAGCTTATAAGCAATGGTTTTCAAGGGATCCACACCCAGGATTGGGCATCCGGAGGAAACAATGGTTTTAAATTGTTTTGCACTCGCCCACAGGGTGCTCGAAAAGAGGCACTGATGATTAACGCGTCTGACCTGCGAGGTGACGCGTTACAATGGCTGCATGGAACATTGAAATTTTATTTAGAAAAGTCACATGAGCAACTATCGGACTTGATAAGCTGGTTGAACCCGAATGAGCGCCCGAATGTTCGCTCGACTTCCAGGACTTCCGGCGAGTCGTTGGTGACTGTAAAAATGTCGACTCACCGATACTCATCGCCAATTTATTAACTGTTGCAGCTTGATTCATCGGGAAAGTAAAGTGGTCTGTTTCCGCCTGATCAGTTAGATAATCTTTGCACCGGTATGACGTTCAGCTTGTTCTCCATCCTCCTTGCTCCAAACTTTAAGACCCCAGTCAAGTGTGCATGAACTCAAGGCAAGGTTGCTTATATCACAAGTTAGTTGTAGTCTGTATTACGAATATAGCGTACTATGTTTAATTTAGAGGCGAACCGAATAGTGGGCTACAAACAAACCAAGCAATTACAACGAACCCACATTTCCCACATTTAAGTATCGTGAGTTTATAAAAATATAAAAGTCGAAAGGAGAAATCCAATGAAAAGACTATCCGTAATCGTTGTTCTCTCTATATCAATATCCAGCGTATTTCCGATTGCCGCCAAAGACGAACCGCGGATGGAGGAAATTATCGTCAGCGCCACGTACCGCGACGTCAAGCTGATGGATGTACCCATAGCAATAACTGCGGTTACCGCTTTGGAACTCGAAACCAAAGGTATCGAGAACATCCAAACCCTCTATCAGGTCATTCCGGGTATGTCCTACGGGAGCAACTCGGCAACCTACAACACGATTACTATTCGCGGCCTCACCCCTCCGGCAGGTGGTCAGGCGGTGGTTGGCGTCTACATGGACAACGTTCCAATCACCAGCAGTACAGGCGTCCTGACTCAAGTGCTCGGTTCGACTACTGACCTGCAACGTGTCGAGGTATTGAGGGGGCCGCAAGGCACTTTGTATGGCGAAGGCAACATGGGGGGTGCAATTCGATACATCACCAAGAATCCAGATCCAAGTGCGTTCGATTGGAAGATAAAGGTGGCTGTCGAACAGAACAGTGAATCCGACGGCTTGTCCTACAACACAGATTTCATGCTCAACATCCCATTGTTCAACAATAGCTTTGCAGTTCGAATTGTTGGTAATCGTCGAGATCGTACCGGCTTTATGGATGCATCGTTGCCGCGGGGTGAGGATGACATCAACTGGGAAGAAGAAGATGCTTTCCGCATCAAAATGGCATGGGACGTTAACGATAACCTGAGCTTGGCCGCCATGGTCAACTATAGTGATTCTGAATTCGGCGCGCCGGGTCTTGCGTTCCATTGCTATACGGAAGCAAACCTCTCAGATCCTAACGGGCAAATACCAAGCTACGACTTGCCGGGCGAAACCTGCGACGGCAAAGACACCGATCAGTTTAATCATCGGGATCCATACGTCACCCATCTGGCACACCCCGACTTCACTTACGATAGTAGCGACGAGCATATTGTCTACAACTTCTCGGTCGATTGGGAACTGCCCTGGGCAACCTTTACCTCTTCGTCGTCCTATTTTGATCGACTGTCAAGACACGCAGAAGAAACCTCACCCCGTTTTTCTGGCGGACTGGTCGCTGCTTTCGGCGGCGCGTTTGGGTTGGCGGGTCTGGGCGGTGACGGGGCTTTCCGCCGAGATGTAGAACGAAAGATTCAAGAGTTTCGTTTGGTGTCGAACAACCCCGACAGTTCCTGGCAATGGACGTTAGGAGCCTACTACAAGGACGACACTTCAATCACTGGCAAGCATACCAGTTGTGCGGGTGGCGGCAGTGCTGCCTATGCCGCGACCGGTGCTACGTGCTGGTTACAGTACTTTTTCCAGGAAGGCACACCCGCAGCCACACAGGAAGCTGCTGTTAACCTCATCACTGGCATCATTGGCGGATCCCGGGCGTTCAACGACTATGAAGAAACAGCTGTCTATGGTGAGGTGAGTTACCGCTTCAATGAACAGTGGGAACTGCTTGTCGGTCTACGCCTGGCTGACACGAGTTACGATCTTGATCTGGCGCAGCCCTTGTCCAACTCGCGTTCGAATCTAATCGATTCACTCAGCACTGACGACGATATAGTCTCCCCAAAAGTCACCCTGACCTGGCGTCCTAATGACGATTTGATGACTTACTTCACTTACGCCCAGGGATATCGCCCCGGTATTATCAATACAGGTCTGTCAGCCCGGGTTGCCGGGCTGGAACTCTTGAAGGACACCGATCCCGCAGCGCTTGAGCACTATAACCGGTTGGTAGATCAGCGGATAACTGACGGCGATCAAGTGCTTAACTATGAGGTTGGACTGAAAGCGACACTGCTTAATGGTCGTGTTCAGCTTACCAGCTCGATCTACAACATGGATTGGGAAGATGTGCTCGTTACCGTGACGGATGTGATTGATGGGGTCTTTACCGGCGTGAGCCCGCTAGGTTATTCCTTCTCCATCAACAGTGGTGATGCCCAAAGTCAGGGTATCGAAATTGAAGTCGCCATTTTGCTGAATGACTCCATGCGCTTGAATTTTGGTGGCGACAACAACTGGAAAGCGGAGATTGGCAGTGGCGGCGTCTCTGGGCGTTATGGTGGTGTTGGTGTGGATCCGGGCAATCGCCTGGGTAAAGCGCCGAAGACAAGCGGCTATGTCTCTTTCAATTGGAACTTTCCCATTAGCGATTGGAGCTCGACTTTCTCTGTAAACGCGACTTATGTCGATGATCAATTTGCAGATTCGAACAACGAACGAGTCTCACCTTCCTACACGAAGGTAGATTTGAAACTAACTGGGCGACGAAATGGCTGGATGGTTGCTGCCTATGTTCGTAACGCGTTCGATGACGTGATTGTCTACGAATTTAATGCAGTCGGTTACCGCTTTGGACGACCGCGTACTGTTGGCATTGAGTTTAGTTACTCGCCGGGGCAATAGCCTTTGGAAATATGTTAGATATGAACAGGAGCACGTGTGCCATAGCTTTGTTTTCCATGATCGAACAGATAGGAGGACGTTATGGTAGAGGAGAAAAAGTAACCAGTTCCATAAATTGTGTTGATTTCCCAGGCAGAAGGAAGGTGGAGACAAGGCCATCGCCTTGGATGCACCTGCTGTTTCGAAGATCTTTTTTAACGGCAACGTTTGGCACGGCTTCCCGAAAAGGCCGATGTTTTGCGACTAACCCTAACGACTTACATTTGCCACCAGAGACTGAAAACTCAGGACCAGTATCCAGAAAACTGGGCGGGCAACATGCAAACTGTTCCGGAATAAATTCTTGAAATATATAGCTAACTAATTGGAAAAGGTGCAACGATGAGATATGTAGGGTTTAAGCGTTCCCTAGAATGACTGGACTTAACGACTTCAACTTCGGAACTTATCGTTGTTACATATCTAAATATAGTATGCTATATTAAATGTTGAATGCTAGTTTTAATCTGGAGAGTATCCGTGCAAACTGCCGCTACTAAATTAAGTAAAGAGATCAAAACACTTGGTCTCGAACAGTACACTTTAGAGCTTGAAACGGATGGCATCACCATTGTGCCGCCGGAGGTCACTGGGGTGACCGATAAGGTTCTGGACCGCTGCACAGAAGTATTGCTGAAGCGTTTTACCGAGATGACGGGTGGATGCCCAATCAGTATTAAAGAGGGTCCCAAAGGAGAACTTACCTGGCCAGAAGGGACCCGAAGCCAACTCCGTGATGAAAACGAGCCGCCATTACCTACGCAAATGCTTATCCAGCAATTGTTACAACTTGATCGTTGTTTCCGCGACCTGGCAGTCAATCCTGTGGTAGATGCGTTGATCGACCATGCAATGGGACCGATTTCTGTTCTAGGAGGTAAAGCTCGACGCCTCAGCAGCACCAATTCATTTGTAAAATGGCAGGGTGATTATGGGTATGGCAAATACCTAGGCTTACACTGCGATCAAGGCGCCAACCCATTGCCGTGGGGACACACTGCAATGACAGCAAATGCAACCTGGTGCTTGACAGACTATACCAAGGAAGATGGAGCCCTTGCCTATGTGCCAGGTTCACACAAGTTAAACGCGCATCCTGCCCAGCCGGCTGCAGCCAAACAGGCTGTAGCCGCGGAGGCGCCTAGAGGTTCCGTCCTTATTTTTGTCGGGTCGACATGGCATGGTGCTTATCCGAAGTTGACCCCCGGTTTGCGACTCAACTGTGTCAGCTACTACCGGCATGTATCGACGTTACCGCAGGAAAACTTGAAGTTTACGATGCGCGACGAGCCCTGGGAGGACTGTGACAATCCCGAGATGATGCGTGAACTACTGGGCTTTGACGATAAATTCCCGTATGAGGTTCAGACCCAAGCCGTGCCGCAACTCACCGCTGCAATTTGAAATAGTAGGTCGTTTTTTAGCGAAGTAAGTGCCACTCCATTCATACCGCCAAGCTATTTCCCCCGATGGCAACGGTAGGTGTGGCACTTTTTGTGCCACAGATAAAACGTCGTTTTACCTACAGGGTACGTTTTGCGAGTACGTCGTGCATACCGGCGAGAAAGGTTGCCTTCGACATGGCGGTTTCGTCTCCATCTCTTGACATTTTTCCTGCAGCCATTGCAGCTGCGACTATCTTGGCTGCCTCGGCCGCAGCTGCTGCATTACCTTCGAAAACCGTGCGAGCTAGCGGTAAAACCGTTGCGTAGTCTGCCGTAATTGTGAGATCCGCATCAACAATCACACCATGGCCAACCTCCAGCTTGCCGTCCTTTATACGAATATGCCAACCTGTGACATTGTTGTCTTCGGTGGCAAGCTCTGGTGGCGCGTCGGTAAAACGTTCACAGAAGGAGAGACGTATGTCGGAGATATCATTGGCCGCACATTGAGTCTCGATATAGTCCCGTGCGATGCCGACCCAAGCTTCGCTACAGAATTCGAATTTATCCATGGTCGTCCTCCAGATTTACATTAAACAAAAAAACATCAGCTACTCGAACTGCGAACCCGTTGTTGGGCCCATCGCCAGTCTTGCCGGGTTGGGTCCATCCTGCATCCAGGGTCCCGCCGAAGTCAGCCCCATCAAGGTGCAGAACCGCGATTGATTACGCTCAATCATCTCGGGCGTTGTCGACGCCCAGAAGATCTCCTGCGGTTGGATCGGGTCGCGTACGTGCGGCAACACTAATGCCATGCGCTGGCCTTCGGCAGTACGCGGCACGGCGCCATGCCACAGGCTGCCGTGCCAGATGATCACCGAACCGGCCGGTACTTCAACTACCCTGATTTCTTCGTGATCATGAGCCATGATCAGATCGGGTGGAACCGGTCGACTGAAACGGTGGCTACCCGGCCAGACACACAAAGCTCCGTTTTCACGGGTATAGTCTGTAAGTACCCAGGTCACCACCGAATAGTTAGACAGCCTGCTCCAGGGTGCCGGAAACTTACCGCTGTGATCGGCGTGCAGTGGTAGCGCAGGTGCATCGCTATTTTTGATCAACCCTGTACATTGACTGAGCTTGGCCCGGTAGCCGAGGATGTAGCTGAGGAGTGTCAGTGGTGCGGGCGCCATTAGAGCTTCCTCGAACACCGGATCCTCGGGTAGCATATGAAAAAGCGTCGATCCCAAACCGGATGACGCACCCATCACATCGCTGCGTGTGGTTGCCATAATGCGCAGCATGGCTTGTTTGATGCGCTCTATCAGGTCTATATGAGCAGCTTTGCCGGGTGGCAGAATGGTATAACCGTCGGTTTCTAGTTCTGTAATGTTTTGCTGAAGGTCGTGTGCATCAATTTCTGTCTTCAAGCGTTCGATGGCGGCTCGACCGACCGGCAGCGGGTCCTCGGCCCATTTTTTTAGCGCTAACTCACGCAGCGCATTCAACTCTTTGGCCAGCAAATAGCGATCGATAGCCATTGTCCCATCCCCTTGAATTTAGACAATCATGCTAGCACTTATTTTGTATACTAGGCTATAAAAATATAGGAGGATAGTATTAAGTAGTAGTGTTATCGCAGGACACTCGCTGAGCAATCCAACGATTGCACCAGCTTGTCATTGAGAGTTTCGGTGACAAATTATCTAACTGATTGTTGTCTGCGTTGCTCAAGCTTGGCAATGATCTCGCGGTGACGCTGGTAATTGATTCGATATCTAAAGTAGAAACCAAGCGCCGCAAGAGAAAAGATCGAAGTCGCCGGACCAGCAATGAGGCCTGGGTACCAGAGGGTCTCGTCAGGGACCGAACCACGGGTTGCGTTCACCGGAAAGTCAATCACGCTTAATAGTATGCCGCCGAAAAGTGTGCCGAAAGCAGTGGTTGCTTTCGCAGTGAAGGCACGCACCGAGTACAAAACACCTTCGCGCCGGATGCCAGTATCGAGTTCATGCTCGTCAGCGATGTCCGCCAGCATCGAATTCGCCGTCGCTCCGATAATGGGGGCCGCCAGTGCCCCAACCGTGGAGGCTGCAAGAAAAATAGGTAGAATTCAATCGGAATCGTTGTCCGGGAACCAGGATATTTCCATTAGCCGCAAGCAGATGGGGCTGTAAACGCTGACCCCACTCCGCCGACTAGTGAACCTGTTAGCAGACCGAAAAACACGGCACGAAATGAGCTGTTTTTTAAAACCGCAAAAATCTCAGTAAAGAGTGTAGTGAGCTTCAATTTCGTACGCTTCTGCGTTTGCCGAAGGTAAGGGATTTCCTTTCGAGTACCAGCGATGCATAGGAGAATGGCGACGACCATGGCCACGGCAAAGGTCCGGCCCATTGCCGAATAGCCATCGGGATTTAGGAAGCCGGGGTCGTATACGCCCTCAACCGTTGGGAAGTAGATGCGGTGATGAGGCCGTATGCGACCACCACTGACATCGCGATCGCCAATCCAACGAGAGCGGCTTCAACGCCGACAACCTGTTGGTAATAGAAAAGCAGCAAAACGCCCCACGCGATGTTTTTGCATGCGCCTGCCGCTTCGCCGATGCCGTAAGACAACATCGTGATTACGGACAGCTGCCTGGGTTCGGTTGTCCTTGAAATGTCACTCATCTGGGATGCTTATATTTGGGCAACGCTGGTCATCTCACTTTCGAACCAGGTTGGCACTCTGCTAAATACGGAAAAGTACACTCGGCTTGAATTGCCATGTTGATGAATATAATGAATTGGCAAATCCAATGGTGAGTGGATTCGCTCTCAATGGTTGTCAGGCTAGAACGTCACCCTTGAGGGCTTAATCGATGTTGAAACTCGTCTATGACTGTATCGACGACTTTTAACAACACTTTGACCAGATCGTCTTTGGTACCCGAATTGGCCCAGTTTCGAGCGGCGTTATCGTTACCACCCCACAGCATACAGGCAATCAAAGTGGGCAGCGGATCATGGGCGACGTCGATACCCATATCTAGAGCAATCCCTTCTGCAAGTACTTCCTGGTAGCGATACCAGTACTGCAGCGTCGCGTTGGATACGAATGAAATTTCCATAAAACTGTTTCGTCTTCTCCGGTATTCGGAATCGCCCTCTCGCGTCAGTTCCAAGGCATTTTGTTCGATCCAGTTGCGCCAGGCACTTAATGCATCGCACTCCCGGGAGGCAAAAAACACTTCGAATCTTGACAAGCTTTCATGCCAGATCTCTTCAACCAAATTGGCTTTGGCGGGAAAGTGCTTGTAAAGCGTCTGCACGTGTAGCCCGGCTTTGGCTGCTATCGCCTCAAGGGTGGTTTCTGCATAACCTTTTTCTGCGAAGAGATCAATCGCAGCGACCATGAGGCCTGTACGATTTTGTTTTTTGCGCTTCTCACGCAAGGGGTACTGAGCTGTCCTGGCATTCATTGTATTAATTCACTCCCAGTTTTTCGAATTGCTGATAATAAAGAAACAATTACTATAGTGGCACCCTAAGCGTGCCAACCACTCCCATTTAATGCCCGCATTCGCCGGGCAATATTTTCCGCATTAATGTTGGCACCACCATCTTTAAGATTGAGAAATGAAGGACCTTCCTCCTGCCACCCCATGGTCTCGTTGAGATTAGCGAGTTGACGAAAGCGAGGATTGTTACCGTGCCGTTCGATCACCTCAGCGGGTAGCGAATCACCGTAACGTTCCTGGAGACGCCACCAGGGGCGGGCAAAATAAACCGCCAGATTCAAACGCAAGCCAGGAATTGTACGCGGATAGGAGCCATGCCATAAATTACCGTGCCAGATGACGGCTGATCCTGCGGGCACCTCAATGGGTATTGCCATGGGATTAGCATTGTCTCCAGTGAGCGCCATTTCATTAGGTCGCGGGTTCCGGGAAAACTTGTGACTCTCTGGTACCACCGCCAAACAGCCACCTTCTTTCGTATAATCAACCATTGCAAAATTCACATTGGCGACATTCGAATAAGGAGGTAGTGGTGCAGGCATGCCTGTATCACAATGCAAGGGAAGCACGCCAGCCTCGCCGGGACCCTTAAAGTGGCAGGTCATGCTGGAAAGGTTGCAACTATAACCCAACAAATAAGTGATCAAGGCCAGTGTTTTCTCGTTTAGCAGGATTTCTTGGAAGATAGAATGCCGACCCATCAGGTACGGGATTAACCGCCAGTCTGGATGCTCCTTGCCAGTCTTGAGATCCGGTTCACGTCCCGTTTGCTTCGCAGCGATCTTGAGTATCTGCTCGCGAGCAGTCTCCAAGGTGGCCTGAGGCAGTAAATTCTCTATTACGGTATATCCGTATGCCTCAAGCTCGGCAAAGTTCTGCATCAAGTCGAGTCGTTTGATCTCCTCAAAAATATTATCGAGATCTGAAGTGCTCGTGTCCATTTTTTTCCTCTCTTGATTGTGGTAATTACCGCGATCCGGAACGAGAATTAGCCAGCAGCAGCTGACTTGTCTTCTGCCGCGTGTGCCATACGCGCTGCAATACGCTTTTTCGCTTCGGGGCTCATGTACTTCATCATCTTCACGAGGTCAGGTCCGCTCTAATCGCATTTTCGTGCCCTCTTTTACCAAGATTCTAACTCAATCCCAGGCCAATGGTGTTTGCTGTAAAAATAGCAGAAGTCTTAAGCTACTGATCTACAGACTTTCTGGTAACTAGCTATCTTTATCTATTCTACTATATATATGCCACAAGCGTTGAAAAGACCTAAAGAACGTCTGATTAAGGTCGGTATGCCGCACCACTATTTCCGCCATAACCGCGTCAGGCCCGTACTCAAAAATTTGTTAACTTACAGCATGTTAACAAGTTTTCTGTGTGCGCCTCTTCCTTCTCTTGAAGAACAGTTCTGACGAAAATATCCTCTTAATCAGAGGTTCCCTAGTACACTTTCTTGCTGCCCTTTCTCTTATAAAAAGGAGTTGGTTTCACTTTCTAGTTGTTCTTCGTTTTCTGAGGATTTCGTATGTTCCGGATTTCTCTAATCTCGGCAAGATTTCCAAACGTTTAGCAGTGGCTTCGGACCCATCGGCGATAGCGCTTGTTATGTAGATAGCGGCACCTTAAAATGTAGTTAACTATACTGATATCCAGATAGAGAGAGAAGCTAGCGAAGCACGATTCGACTCAACCCTGACCGGAGGTCTGCCTTTTGAGTTAACCTCTGATCTCATCGATCGTGTCTCCCTTACCACCTTTTTACAATCAAGAAACGAAATCGACAATAAGGCACAACCATGGAATTAGCTGAAATCTCAGTAGATCTCGATTTGGGATTTGATCCCCATGAACTGCGCGAGAAATACAGGATTGAACGAGACAAGCGCATCAGGGAGGATGGCAATGCACAATATGTGGAAGTTAAAGGCGACTTCGCACACTACATTGACGATCCATACTTAGACGCAAAGATTGAGCGCGATGTGCTGATGGACGAGGTGGATATTGTCATCATCGGCGGTGGTTTTGGCGGCCTGCTCGCTGGAGCCCGGCTACGCGAGGCGGGTGTACAAAACATTCGCATGATTGAAAAAGGTGGCGACTTTGGTGGTACCTGGTACTGGAACCGCTACCCGGGCGCTGCCTGTGATATTGAATCCTATATCTATTTGCCGCTCCTGGAAGAACTGGGCTATGTACCCAAGAAGAAGTACATCGAGGGCGCGGATATTCTCGACTACAGTCAACAGATTGCAAGAAAGTACAACCTCTACGATGACGTCTGCCTGCAAACCGAAGTCACGGAGATGCGCTGGGATGATTCGATCGACCGCTGGACCATCTCCACCAATCGAGGCGATGCGATGAAAGCCCGATTCGTCGTCATGTCAAACGGACCACTCAATCGGCCCAAGTTACCCGGCATTTCGGGAATCGATAGCTACAAGGGTCACATATTTCACACCAGCCGTTGGGATTATAACTATACGGGTGGTAGCGCTCACGGCAATTTGACTGGTCTCAAAGATAAACGTGTTGGCATCATCGGTACCGGTGCCACGGCGGTGCAATGTGTACCTCATCTTGGAGATTCAGCTAAGCAACTCTTTGTGTTTCAACGAACGCCGTCGTCAATTGATGAGAGGAATGATAAACCAACAGATCCCGAGTGGATACAAGGTCTCGAGGCGGGATGGCACCAGAACCGAATGGATAATTTCAACATCCTTGTCTCGGGTGGTTTTGCAAAAGAAGATCTTGTCAATGACGGCTGGACTGAGATCATTCGCAATCTTCTGCTCATCATCCGGCACGAAGGCGAACCGGATCTGTCTCGCGAAGCTTTGAGCCATAAGATGGAAATCGCGGATTTCCAGAAAATGGAATCAATCAGGGCGCGTGCGGATGAAGTCGTCGAGGATGACGCTACTGCTGAATTCTTAAAACCCTATTACCGGCAGTTTTGCAAACGGCCCTGCTTCCACGATGACTATCTGCCAACCTTTAATCGCCCCAATGTGACGTTGGTGGATACGCAGGGCCAGGGCGTTGATCGCATTACCGAAAAAGGCGTTGTTGCCAATGGCAAGGAATACGAACTGGATTGCATCATTTTCGCTACCGGGTTTGAGGTCGGCACCGACTATTCACGTCGGTGTGGTTACGAGATCTACGGTCGCGACAACCTCAGCCTGACTGAGAAATGGGCGGATGGAGCCGAAACTTTTCACGGTATGCATAGCCGTGGTTTCCCTAACTGCTTTATGATGGGGCACGTGCAAACCGGTTTTACCGCAAATTATCCACATGCGCTGAATGAGCAAAGCAAGCACCTTACTTACATCATCAAACATTGCCTGGACGCCAATCAACGCGTTGTCGAAACAAGTGAGACTGCCGAGACGGCTTGGGTTGCGACAATTATCAAGCTGGCACGCAAGAATCAGAAGTTTCTCGCCGATTGCACGCCTGGTTATTACAACTATGAGGGTAAGCCTGCAGAGAGATCCTTGCAAAATACTAACTACGGCGCCGGTTCTGAAGCCTTTTTTGAAGTGTTGAGAGAATGGCGTGATGAAGGGTCACTGGCGGGATTGGAAATTGATTAAGTGGTTTCTGATCTTCGATTTTCCGAATGGTCCTGGCGCTACTATCTACTTCGACGAGTTGGTCATCCTTTAACAAGGTAGCCATGTCGCTTGGATAACTTTGCCTGTTGAGTCTGAGAGGTGGCCCCAAAGATCTGAACAGTTCGCTAAGTGGATAAGCGCCTCCAATTGAGGCATCGTTGATGCCCCGACCACATTCGAGTCTGGGTCGGAAGACACCGGATCAAACATACTTTAACTCGCTGCTGCAGAAGGTGTCGCATAAACCGATGAGGCGTGAACCCACTTATAGAATCGAAAAGACTGTTCAAAGAAACGGGGCCACCTCTCATCGCCGAGCGAAGTCTTCTGAATACTAAGACTCTGATTTAAAGCAGGCACCTTAAGAGCGGTATCGCACGGCCGCGACTTCTTTACTTCGTTATCACAGCCATGCGGTTATGGAGTTCTACCAGGTAAGTCGGCATGTTCGATCGATCAATGGTGGATTCTTCCTCGACCTGAGACGCGTTTTGTTGTCTTTGGGCGATCAACTCTGGCGTATAAACGAGCCGGGCAATCGGTAGTATTGTCTGGTAGTCGGCGCGTACAGGCATATCCGCATCGCTGATCTCACCTTCGCCGACAGTGACAGTCTTGCCCACAATGCGGAAATGCCAGGCGACAGTAGTGGTGTCCGCACCGGTCAGATCAGCAGGTGCGTCGGTGAATACTTCGCAGACCGAGAAAGACTTGTCGGTTTCACCATGCGCTGCCACTAGCTCTTCGAGTGCAGTTCGAGCAATATCTATCCACTCCGGGCTCGCGAAGGCGACCTTCGCCTCCTCGTCAGTCATGTCTTCGCCCAGGCGAAGGTGTTCGGGATCTTCGTGTAGTCGGCGCTACCGCGAGCAATCGTTGTCGAACCAAGGAAGTCCTCTCGACCGAGCATCTGCCTGAGTTCTTTTGGTTTACCTTCGAGCCAACTTTCATCTAGGTGGTCGTAGTTTTCCACCGTACGCAACGCAAGCCTACTAAACGTGATGTGTAGGACGACGCGGTCGCCTTCAAGGTCGCGCGGATAGTTGGCGTGCCAGGTCGAGCCGTCCCAGCAGACGATGGAGCTCGCAGAGCATTGCGTTGGAATGGCACCCGATTGATGCTCCATTTCTTGTTTGTCGGGATGGCGGCGATGCAGGTGGGATTTCGGAATCACTTTGGTGCAGCCACCGGCAAAAGTGTAGTTCTCCATAGTCCAGCACATCGTCAGTAGCTGGTTGTGCACTGGGAATGGCGCTGGTGTCCAGTTCTGATCGGCGTGCAGGGGGATCGCGGGAGCACCTTTGGGTCGGATGGAAGAAATCAACTGCGATAGTAACGCGCCTTGCCCGCACATGACTTCGACCAGTGCCCGGATCTTTGGATTTAGCACGACTTCTTCGAATATTGGATCGCGACCCAAAAGAAGTGAGGCTGAATGACCCTTGGCGCTGCCTTCAGTCTCCTGCGCGAGCTGTATACATGTTTCCCGCAGCCGAGCCGTAAATTCTTCAGTCGCGATGTTTTCGATGATCGTATATCCCTCATCACGTATTTGATCGAAGTTTGCCTGAAGTCCCAAGTCCTCAACGCGGATGGCGAGTTCGGCGGACAATTCAAAAGGCTGGCGCGTGATAGATGGATCCTCAAGAACTTCGGGGAGAGCTTGGCTGGTGTCGGTCATTAATGGTGTTTCTCAATATCAGTATAGTTGACTATATTTTAATGTGACTGCATCCACATAACAAGTGTTGGTGAAAAAAAGTAATGCGTTGAGAAAATAAGTGCGCAAGCACCTAGTGATTACTTTCGTTGGTATGGTACAGATCGGGTTGATCACTGGAGACGCTCCCGATCATCATTGCGTATCGTCTCTCGTTCGCACCGCAACCCCGGCTTTGATCCTGGCGGGTAGCTTCTAACCGGTGTGTTCGTTCGTCATCGAGATTGATGTCGCTTTGAACCGGATAGCAAATGTTGGAACTGATCTCTGACCGTATCAACTACTCTTAGCGTCACCTTTTCCAGGTCTGTCTTGCCACCCGAATTGGCCCAGTCCTGGACTGCATGCAGGTTACCACCCCAAAGCATGCAGGCAATCAGCAGAGGGAGCGGATCACGATTTACATCGATGTTCATATCCTCGGCTATGCCTTCTGCGAGGACCTCTTCGTAGCGATACGAAATTTTCAGTTTACTGGTATGTGTTGTCGGATATGACCAGAGATTGATGATCTCCTGGCTGTATTCGGCAGCACCGCGTTTCTTTACGGCTCTTGCACGTAATTTGATCCAGTCTCGCCATGCGGTTAGAGCGTCGCACTCTCGAGCGCGATAATACTCTTCGAACTTCATAAGGCCCTCATGAGAAATTGCTTGGGAGAGGTCAGATTTGGTGGGAAAGTGTCGGTATAGAGTCTGCACATGGAGGCCTGCTTTGTCTGCTACGGATTCGAGGGTAGTTTCCTCGTATCCCCGATTAGCAAACAGGTCGATAGCGGCACCAATGAGGGCGGTACTGCTTTGTTCTTTGCGTTGTTCACGTTTTGGATATCGGATTTTCATGGGGAACATGATATTCACTTTCCATGACTTTACGAGCCGAATTCAGTGTGCGTGTGTGGAAATGAGATAGCGAAACCCAGCATAATTTTTTTGTGTCTTATTGCGGATTCTCGTGTTCGTGACTCACGAATTCTCGACTTTTTTACATTACTTTGTCGTATCATGAAGGACATCGGAATCCAAAGAATGGAAATTCTAACCAGCGTTTTCATGGGAGCCCTGTATTATGAAGAAAGAAATAACCATTTGGAGTGAAGGCACCAGAATTGCAGCTGATCTGTTCGTTCCAGACAATCTTGCTGCGGGAAAAACCGGGCCCGCGATATTATTGTGTCACGGTTGGGCAGGTCCAAAATCACACCTGAGTGCAACTTATGCACCCTTTTTTTGTGAGGCTGGTTTCGTATGCCTGACTTTCGACTATCGTGGTTGGTATGAAAGTGATGCCAGGCTCATTACGATGGAGAAACAACCAGCCGTTGACGACGAAGGATTCATGACAATTAGGGCAAAACCTGTGAGAGATGTTGTTGATCCCCTCGATCAGAATCGTGACATTCACAATGTACTTGATTATCTCGCAGAAGCGCCAATGGTAAACGCCGACAAGATCGGTTTGTGGGGATCAAGCTATGGTGGTGGTCATGTGATCTATATTGCTGGTACAGACCCACGTATCAAGGCGGTCGTTAGCCAGGTTCCTGGCATGGGTTCAGCACCAGATGAGAGAGGCTTCGCTGAAATACCAGCCGAAGGACAGAAGATTGCGAGCGCAATGGCCCGAGGTGAGGTGGAAATAGTCCCAAGACCTGATGGTATGCCGGACTCGCTCAAGGGGACCGGTGATTTCAGGACCATGTGGCGCTATCTTCCTCGTGTTAGCGCTCGCAATATCAAGGTACCGACACTTATCATCGACCAGCAAGAAGAGGAATATGGTGGGTGCGAGAATTCGGGCTTAGCTGCAAAAAAAGCCATACCGGAAACCACTATTGTCAAGTATCACGTTTTCCCAGGAACCCACTACGATGTCTACGATAAAAACTACAAGGAGAGTGCCAAAATGGCGAGGGCATGGTTTGTAGAACACCTTCAGAACTGAAACCATTTTGTGCGCCATCAAGCATTGGTCTTTAGTTGGCAAACAGGTGTTGGAACTGGTCCCTGACCGTGTCGATTACATTTAACAACACCGTTGCTAGGTCAGTCTTGCTGCCCGTATTCGTCCAATTCCGCACAGCTTGCTCGTTACCAGCTAATAGCATAGTGGCGATTAACATGGGAAGCGGTTCGCGAGCGACTTCTGCAAGCATATCTTGGGCAATCCCCTCTGTAAGCACTTCTTGGTAGCGATGCGAAAATTGCTGCGTTGAACTGGATATGATCGGAATCTTCCAGAAACCGGTATTTTTGTATGTATTACTCTTTAGGGTCAGTTCCAAGGCATTTTGTTCGACCCAGTTGCGCCAGGCGTTTAAAGCATCGCACTCCCGAGCGGTAAAAAACGATTCGAAATCCAATAGGCGGTCATGCCAGATTGCAGTCGCTAATTCAACTTTGGAGGGAAAATGCAGGTAGAGTGTTTGCACGTGTAGTCCAGCTTTCTTTGCTATGGATTCGAGCGTGGTTTCTTCGTAGCCTTTGCTGTCGAAGAGATCGATAGCAGCGACCATGAGGTTAGTATGATTTTGTTTTTTACGCTTAGTACGTAACGGATACTGAATCTGCAATGTAGCCACTCTAAGTGGGCCGGGTAAGTCTACTTGGTCCACATCAAGTAATTTCGTGTGGTTTACGACCCCGGTCGCACCCATTGTTGTCCAATGGTTTTTCTATAGCCGTTTGCAAAGGATCTTCCTCAGGGAAAGCGGCTGATTTTACCGTAAACGATGGAATGAAAATTTGATTTGGATCAAACCCGCAGGAATTGCATGCTCCGGTGAACCTGATCACCGATTCTGGTTGAAGCCGATCCCCCCTCTGTCAGGATAGTTGTCGCCTCAAATAGTTACAGACAGGGCGGCATGGATTTGTTGTGATTAGACAATCAGTTGAATTTAAACAGGCAATGGTACGAAGGCTGTCTTGTAGTGAGCTTTCGCTCCGAGACTTTGCAAAACAGGAGAATGTCGCGTTTTCAACTCTGTATTCCTGGCAGGTTAAATATCCTGTCGCCGGTAGTGAGTTGACAGCGCAAGGGATTCCAGACAAATGGTCTTGTGAAGAAAAGTTTGGGGTTGTCCTGGAGAC
Organism: Pseudomonadota bacterium; assembly: GCA_022571415.1. Lineage (GTDB taxonomy): Bacteria > Pseudomonadota > Gammaproteobacteria > Pseudomonadales > Azotimanducaceae. The sequence goes on along the minus strand of JACZXW010000018.1, from coordinate 1,040 downwards.
CGCGATTCTCTCTGAAAATGAACTGGGTGAATACTGTCGTAACAAGGGTCTCTATCCTGAACAGGTACAACTTTGGAAGCTATCTTGCATACAAGGAAATATGACAAAGAAAAAGCAGAATCAGATTAGCGAGCAATCAAAGGCCGACAAGAAACGCATTAAAGAGCTCGAACGTGAACTTCGGCGTAAAGACAAGGCGTTGGCTGAAACAGCAGCATTGTTGGTGCTCAGAAAAAAGCTGAATGCCCTCTGGGACGAAAACGAGGACGATTGACCTCCTGCTCAGAGCGGCATAAAAACGTGGCATTGATCAATGAAGCGATAAGCAGCGGTGCCAGAAAGAGTGCTGCGTGTAGGGAGTTGGGTATTTCAATCAGGACACTACAGCGCTGGACTTTGGGTGATGTCATTGCAGAAGATCAGCGCCCTTCGGCTAATCGACCGGATCCGGCGAATAAGCTAACGGACACAGAAAGACAACAGATCATGGGGTAATCCTCCCATTAATAATGGTTCTCAGAAGTAGGCAGTTTTACGCTGCTTGCTCTAGTTTCTGTATTGGGGTAAATCCTCCGTTTCCCATATTAGGCCGTTCGTTGTTGTAACGCCATAACCACTCTGTTGCGGTCTCCCTGGCATGATCTATAGATTCAAACAGATGTTGATCCAGCCATTCATGACGCACGGTTCGGTTGTATCTTTCAATGTAGGCGTTTTGCTGTGGTTTGCCTGGTTGAATGTATTGAATCAATATATTTTTATCTCTTGCCCACGATACCAACACCTCGCTTAAGTATTCAGGACCGTAGTACATATGGAAGCAGGTAACCGGTCACTGATATCTGATTGAAATAAGTGATCACGACAGCATCTTGATCCCCTAAATGTTGAATTGCATCGAATATTGAGCCAATTTTAGGATATCTTTGCATCAAAGTTTGACCCAGTATCAACTAAAGTAGCCTAAGGCAAATCAATTTTAGCGGCGAGCAATATGGGTCAAACTATCCTGCAAATACAGGGTCAATTTTGTGTGCAAT
>JACZXW010000090.1 GCA_022571415.1 Pseudomonadota bacterium | reverse complement strand
TCGCTGTAACGAGATTCGGGCCGCGCTGATCATTTCGTTGATAAACGATCGGAGTTTCATCAATACCGGTTTTACATTATCGGAGACTCCCAGGTCCATAACTGTCACCCGTGATAGTTGCGCTGATTGGCAAGTTAATGCAATCTAAATGAACAGTACAAGCAAAATCACAGTGACGAATACTTTATGAAATCAATAAGGAATACCAATGTCTGAAGATTCCAGCCTGGACCTAGCCCAGGCGATGACGACCGGTATGACGGTTGCCTACCACGCCCAGCAGGCTCCGATGCGGATGGCAGTGGTCACGAAATTCGGTGAGCGTACATTTTCAGCGCTTAATGCACGCGCGAATCAGTTGGCGCGAGTGTTCCGGCAGGCCGGACTTAAACCCGATGACGGCGTGGCAATGTTGCTGGTGAACAGGCCGGAGTTCCTTGAAGTCTATTACGCCTGCATGCGGTCCGGCCTGCGCATCACGCCGATAAACTGGCATCTGAGCGGCGATAATGCATCCTATGTTGTGGGTAACTGTGAGGCGAAAGCGTTTATCGCCGACATTCGCTGTGAACAGGCTGCGCTCGATGCGCTGAAAGACAATTCAGCGCAGCTGAAGGTGACCCTTGCCGTCGGCGGAGAAATTAAGGGATTCGACGACTATGACGCCGCGGTTGACGCGCAAGACGGTTCAGATATCGAGAATCCTGAAATCGGCGCGCACATGCTCTACACCTCGGGTACCACCGGGCGACCCAAAGGTGTGTATCGCAAAAGAGGACTGACAGCAGCAGGCACATCGACACCTTCTCCCACCGGCGGCAGCGGTACTACTCAGGCCTCATCCGACACCGTGACCAGGTCCAGCGAGGCAGCCGCCTGGAATGCCGAAACAGATCGTGCCTTGTGTACCGGTCCTGCTTATCATGCCGCTCCATTTGCTTTTAACATTATTGCGCCGATTGCCAATGGCGTTGGTACGGTACTGATGGACAAGTGGGACCCGGAAGAAACCCTGCGGATGATTGAAGAATATGGCATCACACATACGCATATGGTGGCCACCATGTTTCATCGACTGCTGGCTTTGCCCGATGATGTACGCACCAAATACAACACCGGGACATTGCGTTTCGTTCTGCATGGAGCGGCCCCGTGCCCGGTTCATGTGAAGCACTCCATGATCGATTGGCTGGGACCTGTGGTGTACGAATATTACGCCGCGACCGAGGGCGGCGGCGGGTTTTTTGTTGAACCGGAAGAATGGCTTGCCAAGCCGGGAACCGTGGGGAAAGCACCGCCGTCTGCGGACAACCGGATTCTCGATGATAGCGGTCACGAAGTCGCCCAGGGTGACATTGGCACGATCTATTTCAAAGCCCCGGCGCTTCGCTTCGAGTACTTCAAGGATAGCGAGAAAACCTCCAGCAGCTATCGCGGAGACTATTTTACCCTTGGCGATATGGGTTATTTTGATGAAGATGGCTACCTCTTCCTGACGGGTCGAAGTGCGGAAATCATCATTTCCGGCGGTGTGAACATCTATCCCCAGGAAACGGATGATGTCCTGCTGAAGCATCCCGGCGTCGCCGATGTGTGCACCGTTGGTGTGCCCAGCGAAGAGTGGGGTGAAGAGGTCAAGTCTGTGGTTCTACTGAAAGATGAAGTGCAAAAGAGCGACGCGATCGCGGAAGAACTCAAGGCTTTTGTGCGAGACGCCTTGCCGGCATTCAAGTCTCCGCGGTCAATCGACTTCGTTGATGAGCTGCCAAGGCTGCCGTCGGGAAAGATCCAGAGAAAACTGGTGCGGGCTCCTTACTGGGCGGGCAGGGACAAGCAGATCTGACTGCGTCATATCGCCTCGTTGTTAAAGCTGACCAGCAGCCTCAGCAGGTTCGTAAAGGATGACTTGAGTTCAACAGAATCGTAGTAGTGATGTTTCGATATTTTGTGAATCTCAGTCAGGATCATGTTGTAGGCGGAAAGGTGTGTATGACTCAACTGCGCGGAAACTGATAACAAGGAATCGAGAGTGGATGTTCTTGTCAGCAGAAGCTGCTGTATCGCCCGGATTTGTTCCTCGGATACATCCAGCTCTTTGCCGGTCAATCGCACCAGCAATTCCTTCAGGTGGCGGCCGTTGGTCCTTGCCTGTCTCGTCCAATTATCATTACCCGGCAGACGAATCTGGTCTTTCGCATCAAGACAGCTGTTAATGACCTGACAGGCGAATCCCATGGCGCCCGCAAGGCTTTGTTTTAGCTCTCCTTTTCGCTCCCTGTCTTTTCTTTCCTGCAGCCAGGTAAAGATACCGACGAAGAATATTCCCTCGAGACAGAACCCGATCAGTTCAGGCACCATGTTGCCCACAAAGTCACCCTGCCTGCTTTCGATGCCAAACCAGATGGCAAACAGTCCCAGCAGAAACGCGAACACGAAGATAACGGGATTTTTTAACATGCCAGTTCCCGGGTCAGGATCTTCTTTAAACTCCCCGGTGTCGTCTTAAGCACCGATATGGATTTACATTCATTGCCTTGTGCGAAGCGCAGCAGACCCTGTTTCAGGGCAGCTATCAGGTCGTCGTTGATTTTCACCTTGTCTTCCAGCACGAGATTCCTGACTTCAAGATGGTTAATTTTACGTTCAGCCTTTGCATCCAATCTGCCAACAAGCGTATCACCGTACAGGATCGGCAGGCAAAAATAGCCATAGCGGCGTTTTGGCGCCGGCACGTAACATTCCAGCTGATAGTCAAAATGAAACAGTTCGAGCATTCGGCGTCTGTTGATCGTCAGGTTGTCAAAAGGCGACAGGATATGAACCAGGCGTCGACCCAGTCGCAGTGGTAATTCGGACAGGGTATCGGGATGGGTAAAGTAGGGTTGCCCTTCAATCTCCAGCCTGCAGACCTGATGGTCTTCCACCAGGTTGTCCAGTGCCTGGCGAAGCAGTTTTTTGATATTTCGATTGGTCAGTTGCCGTATGGCAGCTCTGGCATAACCAATATCATATTCCGATGCAAGGCCATGGGCGCCGATCATCCGGTTGACGATAAACTCGCACCAGTCAATATCGGTCGGCATGCGAGTGTCGACGTGATCGGGTAATACGCGTTCCCGCAGATCATAGACTTTCTGGAAGCCGTCCCGGTGGGCCACCATCAGTTCTCCCGCCAGGTACAGGTATTCCAGGGTTACCTTGGCCGGTTTCCAGTCCCACCAGCCCTTGGAGTTTCTGCCCCGGGGACTCTCGAAATCACGGGATTGCAGCGGACCCTCGTTTTCGATGCGGCGCAGGATTTCGGGCGCAAGCTTGGCGTCAGGCACTCTCTTTCCCGCACTGGCATGCATCACCGGCAGGTAATAGCGATAGTCCGAGATCGGCAGGTAGGCCGCAGCGTGGGACCAGTATTCGAACAGGTAGCGGTCACCTACCTGCAGCTGGTGCAACATCTGGGGATCATAATTGCTCACCCGGGTCCGCAACACATGGTGATGGGCGCGTTCCACCACAGAAATCGTATCGATCTGCACCCAGGATAGCCGGTCGATGATTTTCCTGACCGCGTTCCTGCCACGCCCGAATTGATCCTTGCGCAGCAGTCCCTGGGTTAACAGGAGCAGTCGTCGTGCTTCTTTTTTACCGAGTTGCATGCACCAATCTTAGCAAAGTTGATCCTGGACATTTCGTGCTAAGCTCGTCGTCGTTGCATCTGTGCGGGAAAATCCATTGCCAACTGCACCTTCACCAACAGCATTGTCACCGACCAGGGTCCTGCTAGTAGACGGATTTAACCTGGTCCGGCGTATCTATGAAGCGCGAGGAGATGGGGAAAGCGCGATTGATGAAGTGAGTGAAACCGCAGCCAGATCGTTGCAACGGGCGCTGAAAGAACATCATCCCAGCCACGCAGTCGTCGTCTTTGAGCGCCACGACATGACCTGGCGGCACTTGCTCTATGCCGACTACAAAGGCGGCAGGAAGCCCACACCTGAACCCCTGCTGCAGGGTATACCAGCCATGGAACGACGTTTTGCGAGCCTGGGCATCCATTCTTTCTCCTTGCCTAACTATGAGGCGGACGACGTTATCGCCACCCTCGCCGCCGGAATCACCAGCGCTGGCGGCGAAGTCATTATCCTTTCTACCGACAAGTCGTATCTGCAGCTGCTCGGCGGTGGTGTGCGTATCTTTAATCACTTTGACCAGAGCGAGTACCTGGAAACCGAAATCGTGAGCCGTTACGGCGTGAAACTCTCACAGCTGACCGATTACTGGGCGTTAACAGGGGACAGCAGCAACAACATCAAAGGTGTACCCAAGATAGGCAGCAAGTCGGCGGCTGCACTGTTGAATCGGTACGCGTCGCTTGAAGCAATATTGAGTTCGCAGGATGAGGAGGCAAAAGTTCTTCGTGTACAGGCTGATGCCGCGCTTGCGCGTCGGTGCAGGCACCTGGTGACACTGAAGCAGGATGTCGAACTTGGCATAAACCTGCGGACCTTTCGATTATCAGTGTAGAATGCGACCCTTTGGGCCCTAGTGGGCCGCGCAATGTGTTGAAGAAAAAGGTGGTTGAAGACAAGGGTGGTTGAAGAGATAAGCTGTTTCAAGGCCTACGATTTGCGCGGGCGGATTCCGGATGAAATCAACGAGGATATTGCCTACCGGGTGGGGCGTGCGTATGCCGCCTGGCTTCAACCCGCCAGGGTGGTGGTAGGTCACGATATCCGATTATCCAGCCCAGGCATGTGCCAGGCTCTGATCGGCGGGCTGCTCGAGGGCGGCGTGGATGTTTTCCATATCGGTCAGTGCGGCACCGAGGAGATATATTTCGCTACCTCACACTTTGAGATGGATGGCGGTATCGTTATTACCGCCAGTCACAACCCGAAAAATTACAACGGCATGAAACTGGTTCGTGAAGAATCGAAGCCCATCAGTAGCGATTCCGGCCTTGATGAAATCAAGGCGCTGGCAGAAGCGAACGAGTTTGAGCCGGTGGCGAAACGCGGGCAACTGGTGGCGCTGGATCATCACGCTGCCTACTGTGCAAAGTTACTGAGCTACGTGGATATCGCGAAACTCAAACCCCTTAAAGTGGTCGTCAATGCCGGTAACGGGGGTGCCGGAGCGGTGATCGACCGGATCGAGAAGTTCCTGCCGCTGCAATTCATCAAGGTCCACCATCAGGCGGATGGTAATTTTCCCAATGGCGTCCCCAACCCCTTGTTACCTGAGAACCGTGTCTCGACCATCAATGCGATTAATGAGCATCAGGCTGATATTGGCATAGCCTGGGATGGTGATTTCGACCGGTGTTTTTTCTTCGATGCCGATGGCCGCTTTATCGAGGGTTATTACATTGTCGGTTTACTGGCGGAGGCTTTTCTTGAGCGCGACAGTGACAACAGGATCATCCATGATCCCAGGCTGACCTGGAACACTATCGATATTGTCAGCAGCAAGGGTGGCACCGCCGTGCAGAGCAAAACCGGTCACGCCTTCATCAAGGAAAGAATGCGCCTGGAGGATGCCATCTATGGCGGTGAAATGAGTGCACACCACTATTTTCGTGATTTTTCATACTGCGACAGCGGCATGATTCCATGGCTCCTGGTTGTCGGCCTGATGAGCGTAAAAAACAAGACACTGGCAGAGCTGGTCGATGCAAGGATTTCTCTCTTTCCCGCCAGCGGGGAAATCAACAGACGAATCGATGATGCTGCGGCGGTGCTGATCACTATTGAGGATCGATATGCAGCAGAGGCGATCAGTATCGATCACACCGACGGGCTTAGCATGGAATTTGATGACTGGCGCTTCAACCTGCGCATGTCCAACACCGAACCGGTGGTGCGTTTGAATGTTGAATCACGAGGTGACCCGGAGCTGATGCAGAGCAAGACACAAGATATTTTGAACCTGATGGGGGGTGAACAGCCTTGAGCGAGTCGAATTCATGAGCTGGATGGGGAAAATACTCGGTGGCGGCCTGGGATTCCTTCTGGGGGGACCGATTGGCGCTGTCCTTGGTGCAGTGGTCGGCCATCACACCATGGATTCCGGCGGTGGGTTCAGCAGCCTGGAATCGAAGCAGGGTATTTACTTCGCAGCGACGTTTTCCATGCTGGGCAAGTTGGCCAAGGCGGATGGCGCGGTGACCGACCATGAGATTGAAGTCATCGAGCAGGTGATGCGTAACAACCTGCGGCTGAATGCCCAGGCAAGAAAGTTCGCTATCGACATTTTCAACGTCGCCAAGGATTCAGATGATCGCTTCGAGGATTTTGCCAGGCAGTTTTATGACGAGTTTGGCAACTCTCCGGAAATCCTCACTTCGCTTGTTGATCTGCTGCTGCTGGTGGCTTATGCCGATGGCGAACTGCATCGGGCTGAAGAGGCCATGATCATGGATGCAGTGCAAATTTTCGGCCTGCAGGATCATTACGCTCAGTTAAAAAGCCGTTTCAGCGGCGTGCCTGGCAATATCCGCACCTACTATGAAATTTTAGGGTGCCGGGAGGGTGATGATTTTTCCCTGGTGAAGAAAAAATATCGAAAACTGGCCATGGAGCACCATCCTGACCGGGTTCACGCCAATGGCATGCCGCCGGAGTTTGCCCAGGTGGCGGAGGACAGATTCAAGGAGATCCAGCATGCCTATGACATGGTGGAGAAGCATGTCAATCGTCGGTGAGTGATTAGTTCATCGGGCGCGAGAGTGAGATTAGCAGGAAGCGCGCTCCACTTTCAACTTCAACCCAAGTCCCTGTATAACCTTAGTGAAGCTGGATAGTTTGGGGTTGCCAGATTTTGAAAGCATTTTGTACATACTCTCGCGTCCTAACTCTGAACGTGTGGCCAAGCCACTGATGCCATCTTCCTGTGCTTCCGCAACGTTCCTCAAAGCCATCAGAATAACGGCGGCGTCAGCCTCTTCCAGGGCTGCGCTTAAATATTCTGCAGCGATCTCGGGATCGCGCAGAAGTTCGTTATGCGTTTCTCGTACGCTACGTGTCATGATTGTGCCTGCTTAATGTCCTGGACCTGGCTGGATTTGTCACCGCCACAAAGTAAGAGAATTAGCTGTCTTCCTTCCTTACCGAAATAAACACGGTAACCGGAACCAAAATGGATTCGTAATTCACTTAGACCATTTCCTATTGACCTGGCATCACCAAATAAGTTGAGTGCCATTTTATCAACTTGCATGTTGATCCTGGCTTTGGTCCTATAGTCCTTGAGGCCGTGAAGCCATTGGGAATAGGGGCTCCTACCTCTCTCATCAATATACTCGTTGACCCTGTTAACCATCGCGAGTATATACTGAAAAGTATCCTGTAGGATACACCTATTATCTGCATGGCAGCAGAAGGATTAAGGTCACGGCACGGTCATTTCAAGTAAATTTCAACACCTGCACTCCTGGCAGCTTTTAGTAACGCTTTGTCGAGTGTTGCCAGGGGAACTGATTCACGGATTGCCAATTCAAGATATGCTGCGTCGTAGCTGCTTAGCTTGTAGGCCTTGGCGAGTACCATTGTCCGCTTCAGCGACTGGTTCGCAGTAAGGGGATCAACGCGAATGGGAAGATTTTCCAATTGTGAGATGAACCGTTCCATTTCACCTGTCGTTGCATCACCACGCTTTTCCACTCCCAATAACACATTCGCCACTTCCAAATGCCAAAGGTCAGGGACGATCGCATCAGTGTAGATCATGGACTTTAGCACCGATTCGGCATATCGCTGGTCAGCTTTCTTTTCGCTTTCGATCAGCCAACGCATAGCGACAGAATTGTCGAGTACGAATTCTGTCATTTACGCCCACTTTCCTTCAATTCCTTTATCAAACTGTCAGACATCTTGCGCTTTTTTGCATTCATCATGTTGGTAATGGCCGATTCTGTTTGCATGCGGCGCGTTGACCGACTCGGCAAAAGATCAGCGATGGGCCTGCCACGTTTGGTTATGGTGAAGGCTTCTCCTGCTTCTACCCGACGAAGTATTTCGGGCAACTTGGTTTTCGCTTCGTATGATCCAATTTCTTTCATCATCGTTACTCCAGAAACTTAATAGACCAGTATACTGGTCTAAAAGGTGATTTCAAGACAGTAATGGCAGGCAGGCCTTTATGCGATGTCGTATTCCTGTATCAAGTTTTCCGCAGGAATAGACCTGCCTGAGCGCCCGATATAGGGAATAAGGTCTTTGTCCTTCAGCCCGTTTTGCTCCATAACAAACTGTATCACGCGATTGGATTAGCCAGTGGAAGCTCATATCGACCCTTCTCGTAAACCTCTACTAGCATGACAAGAATATCCAGTTCATCACCCCGGGGAGTGTCAGATTCCGCGTCCATCAGGTGATCGATTCTAAATAAGACCTTTTCGTAATCCGCTTCGTTTCGGATAGCTTCGACTTCCATCCTACACCTCCTCTGAATTGATATTGTCGTACTCTTTGTGGGTGCCAATGTATCTCACATACACAACCTTGTAGGGGTGGTTAATAAGGATTGATAACGTATCCTGGGAAGGGCGACAGAATTGTCGAGCGCGAATTCTGTTACTTACTCCCACTCTCCTTCAATTCCTTTATCAAGCGGTATGGCATCTTACGCTTTTTTGCTTTCATCATGTTGGTAATGGCCGCTTCTGTTTTCATGCGGCGCGTTGAGCGACTCGGCAAAAGATCAGCAATGGGCTTGCCGTTTTTGGTTATGGTGAAGGCTTCTCCTGCTTCTACCCGACGAAGTATTTCGGGCAACTTGGTTTTCGCTTCGTATGATCCAATTTCTTTCGTCATCCCTGTCTCCAGGAGATTTGTAGATCAACATACCGGTTTATAGGATGAGTTCAAATCGGTATCAATTGTGCGTCAGTTTTCTTTGTGTAGTTGCAGCGGTAAATACTTTGAGTAGCTGCCAAAATCTTTATCGTTTGTGTATATCTTCATATTCAATCGTATCGAAACGGTGCAGATAAGAAAATCAGCATGCGAAC
>JACZXW010000089.1 GCA_022571415.1 Pseudomonadota bacterium | reverse complement strand
AGTTTATTAAGTAGATAGGACGCAGAAACGCCCCTCATTGAAGGTACGATAAACATTGCCTTCCCCCTAGCCATTTTATTAGATTTAATTTTAATATCAGTGAAGCCTATTCCGGTCTGGTGTCGGGCACCTAAACACGGAACGAAGACATAGCTCCATTAATCACCATACATCTACTGGAACGCCCTTGCAATAGGCTTTTAACCGAATGTTGGTTATCGCCTGCAGATGAAATATATTGCGTTTTAGACTGGTCTTATCGCGTTTTTAAAAAAATACTGTTGAGAATGTGGATCAGAGATCGCCGTTTTTAGAAGAGGAAGGTTTCCATGCCCCAATTTACCGTTACAAAGACTCGAGAGAATATTCTGTCTCGCTTCCCTGACTACAAAGTAGAAATCACCCAAGTTGATGAGGAGGTCACTATTTCATGTCGTGGAGTGATTGTCGCCAGATCCTCAAAATCGTTGTTGGTAAAAGAAACGCGACATGCTGACGTCTACTATCTTCCGCGAGAAGATGTTGATATGTCTTTGTTCACAGCCACGGAACTGTCGACTTACTGTCCGTTTAAGGGAAACGCAAGTTATTGGACACTCAAAGCAGAAGGAGGCGTGGAAGAGAATGTCGTCTGGAGTTATGAAGACCCCTGTGATGAAGTCATGGCATTAAAGAACACCATGTCTTTCTACACCGACCGAACCGATCTTTCTGTTTCCATAAGCAAATCGCATAGAGGGTAAATCGCCCGGGCGATTTACGCGGCTTATTAAGAGGGCTCTGTCGGAATGCCGCACCGCCCCGAGCGTTGAATCAGGGGCAGGAAGATACACCATGGATGGTTGCTTGATATAATGTCTACAAAATGCGGGTGTAACTCAGTTGGTAGAGTCCCAGCTTCCCAAGCTGGTTGTCGCGAGTTCGACCCTCGTCGCCCGCTCCATTTAAGAGGTGGAACCATGGCTGTAGGAGTATGGGAACCTGGAAAGTCCACTATTGTTTCGACTGAGCAGTTGCAGAAGTTGCTCAGTAAAGTCAGTGAAACTGATCTTTCCCGGTTGTCATCGACGTTAGATAAAGAGTTCATGGAAGGCAATGTTTGGATGATGAAACTCAAAGAAAGTGCCTGGCAGGTAGCGGATGCCCTTGCGCTTGAAGATCTAGTCGACCTGATTCGCTTTTTTACTCTGGCGGAGATGCAATTACCGGGATGGGAGGGGGGCAAGCAAAATCCCGTTATTTATCTGGCGAAAATACTGAAGTCGCGAGATGAATTTTCGCCAGAGTTGAGAAAATGGATCCGGACCAATACAGACAATCGTTACCTTCCGTACGGTGCGGCGCTATGAAATTTGGGGTCAGAGTAAAAACCTCTGAGACCCAGATTCTCGAAACATGTAGGTGGAGTTTTTACTCTGACCCCAAATTTCATACAATGCACGGCTCATCGTTGAGTGGACATTATGAGAACAGCAACAATTGACCGGAACACCCTTGAAACGCAGATCAGCGTGACTGTGAATCTGGATGGAACAGGTAACAAAAACTTTGAGACTGGACTGCCGTTCCTTGAGCATATGCTGCACCAGGTTGCTCGTCATGGCCTGATTGATCTGACGATCATTGCCAAAGGCGACCTGGATATTGATGCGCACCATACGGTTGAAGATATTGGTATTACCATGGGTCAGGCCGTCAAAGAAGCCATAGGTGATAAAGCAGGTATTCGTCGCTACGGTCACGCATACGTACCGCTTGATGAAGCCCTGTCCAGGGTAGTGATCGATTTCTCAGGGCGGCCCGGACTCGAGTACAACGTCAATTTTGAACGTCCACGGGTCGGTGACTTTGACGTGGAATTGTTCCGTGAATTTTTTCAGGGATTCGCCAATCATGCCCAGGTGACATTGCACATAGATAACCTCAAGGGTAAAAATGCGCATCATCAGATTGAGACAGTGTTCAAGGCGTTTGGGCGAGCAATGCGCATGGCCGTCGAACTAGACCCCAGGATGAAGGGTGCGACGCCTTCCACAAAAGGCTCCCTGTAGTTGCAGATAATTCCTGCCATTGACCTCAAGGACGGTAAGGTCGTTAATCTTAAGCAAGGCAGATTGGAACAGACCACCATCTATTCTGATGACCCCATTGGTATGGCGGATCGTTGGGTTAACCAGGGCGCGGAACGATTGCATCTGGTAGATCTTGATGGCGCCTTTGAAGGGAAGCCTGTCAATCGTGATGTGATTGCAGCTATCGCCGGCAATCATCCTGATCTAATCATTCAGCTGGGGGGCGGCATCAGAAGCCCGGAGGTAATCGATGAGTATCTTGCATCCGGTGTGGACTTTGTCATTCTTGGTACAAAGGCGGTAGAAGAGCCGGAATTTGTCGGAGAAATGTGCAAACGATTTCCTGGCCACATCATGGTTGGCCTGGATGGGCTGCATGGCATGGTTGCGAAAAACGGCTGGCTGGAAATCACTGAAATTTCCGTGAAAAGTCTAGCCATGCTTTTTGAAGGTGATGGCATCGAGGCTATCGTGTACACGGATATCGGTAAAGACGGCATGATGGGCGGTATCAACCTACATGCGACCAAAGCACTGGCGGAAGCGGTTTCAGTGCCTGTTATTGCCTCAGGTGGCGTGACTGACCTGCGCGATATCCAGGCTCTGGTCGAAGTTGAGGGACGCATTTCGGGGGGGATCACGGGCGTGATAACAGGTCGTGCAATATATGAGGGTACGCTCGACCTCCGGGAAGCGATAGCGCTTTGTAAATTGGGGTCAGAGTAAAAACTCCACAGAAAACCTAAGCGTCCGCACCAAATCGTTGGAGTTTTTACTCTGACCCCAGGATTTCTGACCCCAGGATTTGGCTGGCCAGCTGCAGGTTGTAGATCTGTCGCAACGCAACCAGGTTCGAGGCCGGAATTATTTCAATGCCTTCCTGGCGCAATTGCGGGATGGCGATTTCCAGATAGTCAAGGGTTTCCTGGTACGGATGACAGATGGCTATGCCAGTGCCTTGTCTTTTTGCGAGATTGACAAGTTTCCTGAACTGCTTGTCGATTGCATAGATGGATCTTTCGTTGTCGAGGAATATATCGCGACTGGATGAAAGGAGATTTTTCTTCTTCGCAATTATCGACGCTACAGTATTGGGTGTCGTTCTTGAATCGACAAAGAAAAGATCCATGGCCTTGATATCTTCCATCAACCATTCCATTGGCAGGGATTCCTGGGTCAGAAAACTGCCCATATGATTGTTAATTCCGGATGCGTGTGGAACCCTGAAAATGGCTGCTGACACCGCCTGATGGAATTCGAGACGGGTCAGATTACTTGTCAGGCCGCCGGGGCCAATGGCCATGTTTCTGAGATTTTGCATTGGCAGGTGCACCATCACTTCCTTGCCGGATTCATAAGCGATATCGGCCAGCCTTTTTGCGTGGGTACTGTAGGGCAAAATGGCGTATGTCAGTGGTGCAGGCAGACGTAAGGCTCTTAGACCCCGGGAATAGTTATGCCCAATGTCGTCGATGATGATGGCGACGTAAGAGGAGCGCGGAGGTGTCTTGGTTTCGTCAGACTGGCAGAGGGGGGCGGTGATCAGGAAATAAACAGCCATGAGCGGCTTGATATAAACAGCCATGAGCGGCTTGATATAAACAGCCATGAGCGGCTTGAAATGAACAGCCCTGTACTGTCTGCGAAAAACGGTTAGCACTCTTCGCAGACATTTTCTCAGCAAAAGGTTTATCCCTGAGGTCGTGTTGATTTCCTGGCTAGTATATTCAACCCCTTGAGTAATGCCAGCGCTTCGTTGAGCTGGTAGTCCAGGGTAGACAGGTCGCGGTTGTTCGCATGTTCCTGATTTTCGTTCTCCCCGTTCCCATTAGCCAGATGACCTGGCAGGTCTTTTTCTTTAATTCGCCACGGGTTCCCTTTCAGCTTTGTCACCTTGGAGCGGTCTACCCAGATATCTGGAATGATTCCTTCCGCCTGTATCGAACGACCACTGGGAGTGAAGTACAAGGCGGTCGTTAGTTTTATCGCCTTTTCATTGTTGAGCGGCAATATTGTTTGCACAGATCCCTTGCCAAAAGTGTTCGTCCCCATGATGACGGCGCGGTTATGGTCCTGAAGTGCGCCGGCGACAATTTCCGAAGCGGAAGCTGTGCCTTCATTTACCAAAACCACAATGGGTACACCACCAGTTGCGTCAGGAGTTGTGGCATTGAACCTGAGGTCAGCATTGCTGAGCCTGCCGCTTGTATAGACAAGCAAGCCTTCGGATATGAAGATATCTGAAACGTCAACTGCCGATTGGAGAACACCGCCCGGGTTGTTTCGCAGGTCAATGACCAGTCCTGATAGACGACCATTTTCGTAGAGTTTCTCTACTGCTTTTTCTACTTCTGCCCCGGTCTTGCTCTGGAATTGGGCAATTCGTAGATAGCCATAACCATCTTCCAGAAAACGCTGCCTGACGCTCACAACCTGGATAATTTCGCGTATAAGGACCAGTTCCTTCGGTACGGGATTTCCCTTTCGCACAATAGTCAATTTCACTTCGCTGCCTGCGTCCCCCCGCATGCCTTTAATGGCTTCAGACAGACTCATTCCTTTTACAGGCAGGCCATCAAGTTCAATAATCAGGTCGCCGGATTCGATTCCAGCTTTGGCTGCCGGAGTATCATCCATCGGGGCAATCACTTTAACGAAACCGTCTTCCATGCCGACTTCGAGGCCAAGCCCGCCGTAGTTTCCTGTTGTGGCCTCCTGCAGGTCCGAAAATGAAGTTCGATCCAGGTAAGCGGAATGCGGGTCCAATTGTGACAGCATGCCTTTGATCGCTTTTTCCAGCAGAGTGCGGTCATCGATTTCTTCCACATAAGCGCTACTAACCCGGTCGAATGCTTCGACAAACACCCGTAACTCATTTAGGGGCAACCTTGGCGGTAACGTGGGGTCTACCTCACTCCCTGGGCGCTCGGATGCGATCACCTGCATACAGAGGAGGACAGGTATTATCTGCAGGATTTTATTCAAGTAACGCATGAAGCTTCCTCGGTTACGCGGCGCGCTTTGACCGTGCCAGGCACCACAATTGCGGATCTGCAGTTTTACCTGCGACCCTGATTTCAAAATAGAGCCCGGGTTTGCTTTGGCCACCGCTATCACCCACAGCTGCAATAGTTTCTCCGGCTGTGACCCAGTCACCCGTTTCTCGATATAGTACTTGATTGTGCCCGTAAAGGCTCATGTAACCTTGACCGTGGTTAATAATCATAAGCAGGCCAAAGCCTCGTAACCAGTCAGAGAAAACGACCCTGCCATAATGCACAGCGTAAACTGGCTCGCCCTCCGCAGCGCTGATCAGCACGCCACTCCACCTGAGTCTTCCGGCGTTGCGTTTATTGCCATATCGGTGGCTGATCTGCCCGTCCACCGGTAACAGCAGTTGACCTTTGAGAGATTCAAATGGAACGACATCTGCCGGGGCAGGCAGGTTGGAAATCCCGGCATGGATGCGTTGGATCAGCTGTTCCAGTTGTCGCCTGTCGGCTACAAGCTTTTCTATTTCCATTCCGGTCGCTGAAATCTCGCTGTTTAAAGCGACCAGCACTTTGCGTTTATCGATCTGCAGCAGCACAAGTTCGGAGCGTTCGAGCTGCAGCTTAACTCTGTTGTTTGCCAGGGCCTGGTTTTCCCAATCGATCAGCTTAGCCACATTCTGTAATTGCAGAATAGTTCGGTTGTAGACTTCAATCTGTTCCGCCCTGGCGCGGTTAAAGTAGTCGTAATAGGTCAACATTCTTGATATCTGGTATGGATCTTCCTGGTTCAGTAAAACTTTCAGGTACGCCTGTTTGCCAATTTTATGGGCAGCGCGGATTTGATTGGCGATGTATTGTTGTTGTTCTGATTTTGCCCGCTGAAGTTCTTTCTCCTCATCTAACAATCGTCCAATCCTGTCCCCACCTTTAGTCAGGTCAGATTCAATATGTTGAATTTTTTTGAGTAGATTGTTAATATTTTTTTCGTTTGATTCCAGGTTTCTCTCCAGGTCCGATTTTTCACCGCTTGTTTTATCAAGCATTTCTTTAAATTTGCTGATTTCAGATTCGAGTGCCTGTAATTTTCTTTCAAGCTCTGCCTGGCTTATTTCTGCTTCTGCAACCGCAGCATAAATGTTGAATACAAGAAGGAATAGAAATGTACGTATCATAGCGGCTTGAGGCAGACCAGCGACTTGCCGGTCATTTCCTTTGGTTGTGGTATGTCCATGAGCGCGAGCAATGTTGGCGCCACATCGCTGAGTGTGCCTCCGGTATTGGTCAGGGTAACTTTTTTGCTGCCAACGTAAACTAGCGGCACCAGTTCCGAGGTGTGGGCGGTATGGGCCTGGCCGCTAGACTCGTCATTCATCTGCTCCACATTACCGTGATCGGCTGTTATCAGGCAGTGACCATCGCACGACTTGAGGGCAGAGATGACCCTGGTGAGACACTGATCCACGCATTCAACCGCCTTGATGGAAGCGGATAGGTTTCCGGTATGTCCGACCATGTCACCATTAGCATAGTTACAGACGATCAGACTATATTTTCCGGATTCTATCGCCTTAACCAGTTCGTCGGTAACTTCGGGTGCGCTCATCGAAGGTTGTAAATCGTAGGTGGCGACTTTTGGTGACGGAATGAGAATGCGATCTTCATGAGCGAAGGGGGCTTCTCTTCCGCCGGAGAAAAAGAAAGTTACATGTGCATATTTCTCGGTTTCAGCCAAACGCAGCTGGCTCAGGCCGATGTTACCCAACACTTCACCAATGCTGTTTTTGAGGCGGCGAGGCGTAAATACACACGGCGTCTCTATGTCATCTGAATATTTAGTGAGGGTAACAAATGAAGCCAGTTGTGGGCGATTGCTGCGCCTGAATCCGGAAAAACCAGCTTCGGTAAATACCCGGGTCATTTGCCTCGCCCGGTCGGCGCGGAAGTTCATAAAGACAACCGCGTCATCTTCGCACATGGAGATTGTACGACCAGAAACTGCGATCCTGGTGGGCTTAACAAATTCATCGCTTTCGCCACGGCGGTATGCGCCGTGCAAGGCTTCTTCGGGCGATTCAGCGGTGTAATCAGAAATGCCAAGGGTCACCAGGTCATAGGCAGGCGCTACCCTCTCCCAGCGATTGTCCCTGTCCATTGCGTAGTAGCGACCAACAATTGATGCGACGCCCCCGCTGCCGTTCTCACGGATGAATTCGTCAGTCCGGAGCAGTGAAGTTAGCGCAGATTTTGGCGGAACATCCCTGCCGTCAAGAAATGCATGCATGTAGACAGCATCGACGCCATGATCAAATGCCATTTTTATGGCAGCGAGGATGTGATCTTCATGGCTATGTACGCCACCGGGTGAGAGCAATCCAAACAGGTGTAACGATTTACCCTTGTCAGACAGCTGCTTGAATGTGGATGCCAGTACGGGATTGGTGAAAAAGCTGTTATCGGCGATTGCCTGGTTGATGCGCGTGAGGTCCTGATGGACTAATCTGCCTGCCCCGAGACTCATATGTCCAACCTCGGAGTTTCCCATTTGCCCATCAGGCAGGCCCACATCCTTCCCGGAGCCGGATATCAGGCAGTGTGGTGCATGCTGCCACAGATGATCCCAGGTGGGGGTGTTGGCTAGGGCAATGGCATTAGCTTCCCGTTCCTCGCGATGTCCCCAGCCGTCAAGTACAATCAGGACATGGGGTGATATTTTGGCCATCGAGTCATTCGGGGTATCTGGTGAATTTTCCGGAGTTTACATAGAACACAATAAAAGGTGCCAGATATATTTTTTGTGTATACTGCGCGACTGATTTTCTTCAGTGGATTTGTTCCAATTGGTTGAGCAATTATTTGAATTTGCTGGTAATCACTACATCCTGGTGAGTGTTTTCCTGGCTCTGTTGGTCGCTTTCGTGATAAATGAAGGCAAGCGGGGCGGTGCAGCAATCAGCCCAACCAACCTGGTAACGCTGGTGAATCGGCAAGGAGCGGTTATTGTCGATATCCGGGATGGCAAAGAGTTCAGCAATGGGCATATTGCCGGTGCCGTCAACATGCCTTTTTCAAGTTTTGATTCGCGCCTGGCAGAGTTAGAGCCTTTTAAGGACAAACCGATTGTCCTCGTCTGTAAAATCGGCCAGCACGCTGGCACGATCGGGCGCAGGCTTAAAGCCCAGGGATACGAAAATGTTCGTCGTCTTGCCGGTGGTATGGGTGAATGGACAGCCAGTAATCTGCCGGTAGTGAAGAAACAATGATCATGTGCGGCTCATTGAACGAGCGCCAACGGAAAAAATTATGAGTGAGCAGCAACAGGACACGAACGGGAAGCCAGAAGGCAAGCAGTTTGCGCTGCAGAGGATCTATCTCAAGGATGCATCCTTCGAATCGCCTGGTTCTCCCAACAGTTTCCGGGTTGGCTGGAAGCCGAAAATTAATCTTGAGCTGAATACAAAGCATGGCATGGTGGAAGGGGGAGACCTGTGGGAAGTCGTGCTTGGCCTGACCGTTACTGCCAAAACTGAAAATGATGAAGTCATGTACCTGGCGGAAGTCCAGCAGGCTGGCATCTTCTACATTAGCGGCCTCGAGGAGGAACGCCTGGCGCATACCCTGGGCAGCTTTTGCCCCTCGGTGTTATTCCCCTATGCCAGGGAGGCGATTGATTCCCTGGTCCTGAAAGGAAGCTTTCCTCCCTTGATGCTCTCCCCGGTGAATTTTGATGCTCTTTTTGAGCAGTCGCGCTTGGCTAAGGCCAGACAGGAAAACAAGATTCAATAGTAAGACATGGCTTCGCGCCGGGCGCGAAACATGTCCCCGGCAGGTGAATTGCGAAGCAAATCGCCGAGAGGTAAGACATGGCTTCGCGCCGGGCGCGAAACATGTCCCCGGCAGGTGAATTGCGAAGCAAATCGCCGAGAGGTAAGACATGGCTTCGCGCCGGGCGCGAAACGTGTCCCCGGCAGGTGAATTGCGAA
>JACZXW010000088.1 GCA_022571415.1 Pseudomonadota bacterium | reverse complement strand
ATCCCCATAGAACGCTCCCGAACCCCGCGGTTTCCTCCCTTGGGGATTATCTGACGCCTGCTGATTGAACTTTTGTGATTAACTCTACGGATACCTGCGGGCGCAGGCATCTGATAATCCTTAACAACAGGAGACATTCTCAATTCTGCGTTAGTATCACCTCAAACAATAAGGAGGTGGATCATGAACTGGGATGCAATTGGGGCGATTGGTGAAATCCTTGGCGCATTGGCAGTATTCAGCTCACTGGTCTACCTCGCCAGCCAAATTCGAGCCCAGAACCGAGAATCCCGCGTAGCATCAGTTCACGAAGTAACAGAGGCCTATCGGAATACCATTTCAGTATTGCAACAACCAGAGATGGCCGATCGCTCAATTTCGAGTTGTCTTGTCTGATCAATATCCTGGGTGTCCTGTATTACCGTATTGCCATTACCATCGGCCCTCATTCCGGCAGTCAGCGATCTGCACTTGTTAACAAAGTCATGGAAACCAAAAAAACAGGAACCCGTATGTGATCGTAGCCGTTTAGCAGAAGTTTATATCCCTCAAATTTGACTAATAATCTCTTACAAACCTTACACTGGTTATCAGGCCGTCTCTGACTTCATAGATTGAAACGTATTTCGTCTCACTTGCTTCTTCCGTGACTAATTCATGATTGATAACATGGCTGCCATTGTTCATTTGGCTGATAATTTCCACTTGTATGGACCTGCCGGAAAACTTGGGTTTAAAAATTGAGGTGATATTTTCTTTTCCTATACCCAATAATTTGTCTGGGTAGGTATAGATTTTCACATCATCGGCATAGAGTTTTATGAACTCATCAAAGTTGTGCTGATTGTAAAAATCCATTCTTCTATTTACAATTTGCAACGCAGTCGGTACTTGTTCCTGTGCTGTGGCTGGCCCGAGGAAAAAGAAAGACGCCACAAGTAACGACGCTAGAACTAGAGTTACAGATTTCATTTCCGTCCTTTTAAAATCCAGGCGAGTTTTTTCACAACCAACAAATTTTTTGTACTTATATACTATCAATATTCTAAAGGGAATAATTGGGACATCCAACAAGTCGATCTAACTGACACCTACTAGCGTCAACCGACTACAAGGTCGGCGGCCGATCTTGGGGTCAGAGTCAGGTGCCAGTATTGCTTCACTTCTCCTTTTGGCCGTTTGTTCACTTTGATCTGGTCACGCTCCAGGTAATCATTTTGGTCGGTTTAGAGCAGTAGGTTGACGCCTGGTTTTTCACCAGAATTTATACCTGAAGCATGATTTATGACAAATGGGAACTCCGATCTGTTGATTTTCTGACGAGAAACAAAAAGTCGCCATAGGAACTGGGGGTCAGGACGAACTCGTTGCTCCCTTAACTTGGGCTCAGCGACTCAAACAGTCTTCAATATGATGGGGCCGCCTTCGGATTACTATATGCCCATTGTGCGGTGGCACCATGCGCGTCATCGCCGACATCACTGACCCAGACATAATCCAAAAGATCCTCGATCACATCGAAGCGCAACCACCACCGA
The DNA here is from genome assembly GCA_022571415.1 of Pseudomonadota bacterium. GTDB lineage: Bacteria > Pseudomonadota > Gammaproteobacteria > Pseudomonadales > Azotimanducaceae. The sequence continues at coordinate 7,794 of JACZXW010000088.1, read as the reverse complement.
TTAAACCTGCGACTGCCATTCAATCCTAAAACGCGCCTGAGTTAACAGGTCAAAATCGACCTGCTCGGCCTAAAAATCTTCTCAGTGATCAACCCTATCGCGTGTACGCCTGCAGATTAGCACCATGGCAGTCATTGACCATCCAGTACCCAGAAACTGTTAACCCTGACTTTTTAACCCAAAAATCCCGAAAAGCGATACTTTAACATCTTGGAAAAATGTGGTTTATAGTTCTTATTCTCTTTCATGGATCGTTCTCGGTCAGGGTATGGTTCCTTTCCTGGGTTTATCCGTATCGCAGGGCGTCTATCGGATCCAGGTTTGCGGCTTTGGCAGCAGGTAGAATGCCAAAGATGATGCCGACGAAGGCTGAGAAACCGAGAGCCAGTACGATTGACCAGAGCGGTATGGTGGCAGGGGGAAAAGATGGAATACTCATTGCGATCAGCACACCCAGGCCATAACCAAGTAGTAGTCCAATGATGCCGCCAAGCAAAGAAAGTAACAGGGCCTCCACCAGGAACTGCATCAGAATATGGTGGCGCTTTGCACCGATCGCCTTGCAGATACCTATTTCCCGGGTCCGTTCGGTCACGGATACCAGCATGATGTTCATGATGCCGATACCGCCGACCAGGAGAGAGATACTGACGATACCACCGACGACCAGCGTGACCGTGGTGATGATGCGATCGAAGGTCTCAGATAATTGCTCCGCTGTCTGAATTCTGAAGTCGTCATCATCCTCGCGGGTCAAGCCATGTGCCTTGCGTAACAGACTACGGACTCTGGCCACAACCACCGGGATATTGCTTTGATCGGCGACGGTTAGTTGAATCTGAATATCCGTCTGGCTCTGGTTACCGAGCAGACTTTGCATTGTCTGGTAGGGCAGGATGACGCGATCGTCCTGGTCAAAACCCATCAGTTCTCCCTTGGGCTCGAGTATGCCAATCACCTTGAACCATTCTTTTCCAATCTCAACATATTCACCCACAGCATTCCGGGGCAGGCCAAGCTGTTCTCTGACGGTTTCTCCAAGTATGCAGACCCGTCTCCTGGTTTTGCTATCACTGTTAACCAGGAATCTTCCTTGTTCCGCATAGGCCTGGGCGACGTCCTGGTAGGCCTGGGTGGTGCCGAAAATCTGGCTAAATGTGGTTTGAGAGCCGAATCGTACCTGGCTTGCCCGGCGAGCAAATAGAATGGGTGTGATGGAAGAAATTCCTTCTACCCGGGTTTCGATCAGGCTCAGATCAGAATCGTTCAGTCGCGACTGGATACCTTTCATTCGGTCCTTTATGGGGGTGTAGGATCTAACTGTCAGGCTGTCTGTGCCCAGCGCCTGAAACTGGTCAGTAACAGAAGCACTTAAGCCTTCCGTCAGGGAGACGACAGCGATGACACCGGCGACGCCGATGACAATGCCCAGAGTTGTCAGAAAACTTCGCAGTCCATGAGCCAGTACAGAAGCGACGGCAGATCTTGAACTTTCCATCAAGGCGAATAACATCAACTGACTCCATCTTGCCGATGATCATTGGAGATTTTCCCATCTTTCAATTCAACGATTCGGTGGCAGTGGTTGGCAATCTCTGCCTCATGAGTGACCACAATGACGGTGTGTCCTTCCTGTTGCAGCTCGTCAAATAGTTTCATGATTTCGATTGTCGTCCTTGAGTCCAGGTTTCCAGTGGGTTCATCAGCAAGGAGTATAGAAGGTTCAGTGACCAGTGCCCGGGCAATGGCGACTCGTTGCTGCTGCCCACCGGATAACTGATTCGGGAGATGATCTATCCGGTCAACAAGATTAACCCGGTCGAGGGCGGTCATCGCCAGCTTCTTACGTTCCTTGTAGGCGACTCCCCTGTAGATCAGGGGTTGCATGACATTGCTTAAGGCATTGGCCCTGGGTAATAAGTTGAAGCTCTGAAAGATAAAGCCTATCTCCAGGTTTCTGATTTCAGCCAGTTCATTCTGGTTTAGCTGCGCCACATTTTTACCGTTCAGATGGTATAACCCCGCGCTGGGTCTATCGAGGCAGCCGAGAATATTCATCATCGTGGATTTGCCGGACCCTGACGAACCTACAAAGGCGATGTATTCATTGCTGGCGATGGAAATATCAATGCCATCAAGTGCCCTGACGGTCTGGTCTCCCATCACATAATGCTTCTCTATAGCCTGAAGCTCTATTAACGCCATGATCAGCCTAGCTTTCTACTTCCAGGTCAACAGAGTCCCCGTCAACCAGATGACGCAAGATGTTGTCTGGGCCGGTGATGACATCGTCCCCAATCTTCAGCCCACTAATGATTTCCTGGTACTCATCATCCGAAACACCTACCTCAACGATCACTTTGACCGCCACACCGTTATCGTTGACGAATGCATAGTATTGGGGTCTGGCCAGGGTACGATCTTCATCAACGAGTATGGCCTGTATGGGTACAGCGGGGACGGCATTATTGCCGCCGGTAAATATTTCAGCGCGGCAGGACATGCCCGGCCGCAAGACAACATCGTTGGCTTCGGTGATTTTGATCTTTACCGTAAAACTCAAACCCTGGCGACCTTGTTCCACCTTGGCTGTGTTGGCAATAAATCTGACGACACCTTGCATTGGAGTATTGGTATAGGCGATAGCCACGATTTCAGCACTCTGCCCAAGGGCGATAGATGCGACGTCTGCCTCATCTACCAGAACTTCAATGTAGATACTCGATGGATTGGCGATTGTCATCAGGGAAGAGCCTGGAATATTGGTCGAGCTGGCAATAGCGGTTTCGCCAACTTTTATATCTAGGCTGGTGACGACGCCTGAGATGGGAGATTTGATTTGTGTCTTGCGCAACCTGTCGCTGGCTTGCTCAAGTTGCGCTTCTGCCTGTCGCAATCGCTCAATGCTGGATTTTAAATCTATTCTTACAAGATCCAGCTGATTGGTCAGGGCTTCAAATTCATCTTCCCCGACCATCTCCTGTTCGAACAGGCTTTTCTTTCTGCCCCACTGGAGTTCGAGGTTTACAATTCTTGTCTGCTGGCGTTCGATATCGATTCTGCTGAGGCGAACCTGAGCTTCGCTTTGTTCAAATGCCGCGACGAAGTTCTGATCGTCTACTTGCAGTACTAACTGGCCAATATCTACGCTATCGCCTTCTTCTACATATATTTTCGTGACCTTGCCGATGACCTCGGAACTTAGCCTGACTTCTTCCTCATGGGTCAGGCTGCCTGAAGCTAGGATTGAAGGTCGGATCACTCTATCGGTCAATGTTGTTACCAGGATAAGTTTTTCATTGCTGCTGCCAAATTTTTTATTGGCGAGCGGAATCGAAACCACCAGGGCGACGATGACCAACAGGACTGCTACTTTTTTGATATTCATTTATTCGCTAAGTAAGGCTCTTGGCGTAACTATTGTTCGTAGAGCATATAGAAATTTAGCGGTAATTACTCAAATCGGTTTCAATTATGAAAGCGCAACCATTGCCCAGATTCCGTAGATCAGGCCATGGGGCGTGAGCACGACCAGTATTGCTGTTAAATAACCTGACTTTACCCAGGTGTTATACGCGGCTACCAGTAGCCCCAGGCTCCAGAATGTGGCGAGGCTCAGGCTGTCCAGCCTCAGTGATCAACCTACCGCGTGTACGCCTGCAGATCCACATCCTGACAGTCATTGACCATCCAGTACCCAGAAACTGTTAACCCAGACTTTTTAACCCAAAAATCCTGAAAAGCGATACTTTAACATCTTGGAAAAATGCGGTTTATAGTTCTTATTCTCCCGATTTTCATAGGTCTTCTACTATACTTCTGCTATTCATGACAGGCTGCATGTAATGCAAACGCAAATCAACAACGTTTCCACTCATGGCAGGTATTGGGAATGATGAACCCTGTGAGGCGGTCTATATAGCAAATTTTATTCGGGAACTTCAGAGATGAAAAAAGCATATGCATTGTTAACGATAGCAGTGGCGCTGGCAGGTTGTGGATCGGAAGTCGATGAATTCGAGGCCTATGAGCAGCTTTTGCCGAGAGGCCAAATAGCAGCTGTTACGGAGCCAGATTACGTCACTGCTACCGAGGCAGAAATTGCGGACGGCAGTTATGTCCTTGGGATTGTAATAGACGGTCAGGCGAGAGCCTATAGTCTGAATTTGCTCAATAACCATGAGGTCGTCAACGATCAGATCGGTGAACTACCTTTTGCGGCGGTTTGGTGACCTCTGGCTAATGCTGGCGTCGTGTACGACAGAAGAGTTGGCGGCAGGGTCCTGACATTTGAAGCATCAGGCGGATTATTAAACAGCTCCCTGGTATTGCAGGACAGGGAGACGGACAGCTACTGGCCCATCATGCTGGGGAAAAGCGTTCACGGTGAGCTGTCCGGAACGCCATTGAAAGAAGTTGCGGTGAACAGGAAAATGACCTGGTCCGATTGGGTCACTCTGCATCCTGAAACGTTGGTATTGAGTGTCAACGGTGTAGAAGATCAGCACGACACATATGACAACTATTTCCGTTCAGAAAAAGGCTTTCGTGACAGCAAAGCAAAAGACAAACGACTCGCGACAAAAACGCCCATTTTTGCATTTCGTTTGTACAGCAGATCCTTTGCAGTTCGTCACGACGATATTGTAGGGGGGAAGCGATTCGAACTGGGAGACCAGGTAGCCTATTTGTACCGAAACCAGGATCAGGGGTTGCATGATTCCACCCGGGCATATCTAGGAGCGCCCAATTCCAGTTGTCAGTTTGATGAGTCCCCTGACGATAACGAATGTGGAGATGCTCTGGTCGGTTTTGATACCTTCTGGTACAACTGGAGTCTTAGCAATCCTGATACAGAATTGTTGGATTAACGGCACGCTTTGCTGAACTCTGATGTCATCCTGATGATATTCTGTGCGCCAGACTATTCGACGATGGTGATCAGGGCTGTGTGTCGGTCGCTGCTGTAACCTCAACCCGGGTGTCATTGAAACACGCACCTTCTGCCAGGTCTGCTCTGGACTGAGGCGCCAGGGCAGAAACAGTCTGCTGATTTGTTGTTGTCTTAAACCAGGCGCCTTTCGAAGAATAGACACACCCGGGTCGGACAGCATCAGTAATGCACAATGGCAGAAACACCTCACCAAGATCATTGGTCAGCTTGACGGTTGCACCTTGCTGCAGATTCCTTGCAGACGCATCATTTGGGTGCATCTCAAGTACCGGGGCTGAATCACAATCTTTTACACTGCCGAATGTAGAAGTGATTCTTTTTTCCGACGTTGATGATCTCGGTCAAAAGGTATTCGGTGAATTTCTACGCATCTCCGGAAAAGGACCTGCCATTAGTGGTTTCTTTGATCAACACCTCGTGATAGATGCAGAGGATTTGGCAAGTAAAATTGAGGTACCAACCTATGTAGTTCATGCTCGAGACGATGTCGCTGTACCCCTTGAGGCTGGTCGAATTCTGGCGTCTTTAATCCGTGGTGCCAAATTCGAAATAGTGGAAGGCGGACACAATTCTGGTGTTGGTGGTACGCCTTTAGTCCGGCGCAAGATTTTGGACTTTATCGAAGGCCACCAAAGAGATATGGAATCAAAGTAACTACGCTGACTCTTATTCTACTCTGACCATTAACTTTAAATTCCATGGCGGGCTATTCGAAACGATCCCGCTTTGATGAGATGCTTGAACACTTGGATTCCAAGGTGACGCATACTGAACATTACTGAGTGATGACAGTATTGTGCAGGCAGATCAATAGTTCAAGATGTCCGCAATGGGCACAAAGTTAACAAATCCTCGTAAGCGACTGAGCGTCTGCTTCGCCCTCAGAAGCGGCTAATTTATAATCAGAAGGAGCAAGGCAGGAATCGGCCAGAAGCGGACGTTTTCCTCAGTTGGATACTTCTGCTTTCGACCAATTACCGTCGTTCTCGTTGTCGGCTCTGCGCTCGACTTTCCGCGATAGCGCTGAGGCTGTGCTTGAACGGTGTGGTGCCCGTATCGCTCCCTACCGCTACCGCTTCTCGGCATACACAACCGGTTCGATGGCCGTTGACTGGATCGTGCGGCCGGTGTCAGGGATGTAGCGCGCCGCCAGCTCGGCGCTGTCCACGTGCTCGAGAACGTGCCAGCCGTACGGCAGCAGGAAGTCCGCCACCTCGTCCGGATCGAGGCCAAAAAGCCACAGCTTCTTCTGCACGACCTGCTTGTAGAGCAGCTTCAGCTCTCCGACCTCACGTCCTTCGAGGAAGCTCCGTTGGACGTAAGTGAAGGCAAGTCGGCTGCCGGCTGGCGCGCCGGCCAGATACTCGAATGTGGCGCGAATCCCAGCTTCGGTGAGGTACTGGCTGACGGCCTCGAAGATGAATAAGGTAGGGACATCGCGCCGATAACCGTGCGCCGCCAAGGTCTCGGCTAGGTCCTCGTGATCAAAGTCGATGGCGACCTGGGTGACCCGCTCCGGCACGGCACCCAGAGCCCGTACCAACCCTGCCTGCTTGGTCGCTACATTCACCGCCTGGTCCACCTCCCACGCGGGCAGCTCCTGCAGTGCTGGCGATCGGTAGACCAGGGTATCGAGACCGGCGCCTAGATTCACGACTGCCTTCACTCCCGCTTGGACGGCATCCTGAGCCTTGTCCTCGATGAAGCGCTTGCGACAGCAAAAGATCGCCCACACCCCTGGGATGAGCCTTTCATAAAGGCGAAAAATCCCATTTCGCATCCACGTCGGTGACCAGAGCCAAACCTGGAAGCGAATGCCGCTGGGAGCAATGCGCAGGATCAACTCATCATCGAACAGGCGCGCTCCCTTCGGGAAGAGCTGTTCCAGCGCGACGATGCCAGCGGGCGCTTCGGTGGTCTTCGCAGCGGATTGAGTCATTCCAAAATCTCCCCTTAGCTTCTCAACAATTGTGTCGCAGCTTGATGATACATATTTCCCTTCTCCAACGCTTGACGAAATCTCAGATAATCGGTAACGGCGAACGACGGAAATGGGTCGGTAGCTGCCTCTCAAGAAACAACTCGTCGCGTCTGCTTTGGGCACACAGCGGGCTTTTTGCTGCCCCGTAACCCCTCAATCTTCATGTCCGTTGATGAGCCGTAAGCGGCGTTAATCCTTCTGAAAGGACTCTGATTCGCAATCTTATCCTGTTGAACTTGGATGAGGTGACAGCTATTTCAGACGCGAGACTAATTCAAGATATTCAAGTCCTGGCACAGACAGAATGCGCCCAGGAAGTATATCTAGCGGAAGTTCAATCGATTTGTATTCTACGAAACCCAATTCGTGCCACAGTTTGTCGTCTGCAAGATTAAGTTGGTCCATATTCAGGTCAGCGGCGCTTGCTATTTGTTGCAAAGATATTGCTCTACCGTCCGCTTCCAGAAGGACTTCCAATATCGCCATCATTTCTGGCGTCAATTTCGGTAGCCCGGGCTCAACCATCAATTCCGCTCCATCAGAAATGACTCTTCGAGCGATGCTATCACAGACCCCAGGGCTCAGCCCGCGTGCACTCGAAAGTGAGCAAGGCCAACTCCCTAACGATATTCGGTGCACTAAGCGGCGCTAATCCTTCCAGAAATCCTTGAACCTAGCTGGCGATAGTTCTGTGCATCGCAAGTCGTTTTCGCAATCCTCTCGTTTCGGTCTCCCACGCTTGTCCTGCACTAGTTGCACTCTCCACTTAGACACGAATCACAAGCGCGGTTTTGTTTTAGAATTTTTTCGGCGTGTTTGTCTGAGATTCACAGCGCCCAAGGAGTCCCAAACCCCAACA
>JACZXW010000087.1 GCA_022571415.1 Pseudomonadota bacterium | reverse complement strand
GTCAGCACCTCATCCGCTTCCGGTTCCCGGCTGTGGATCATGATGCCGTCCGCCCCTGCGTCGATGTAAGCTTGTGCCCGTTCCAGTGCATCATCCATTCCTGCCTTGAGAATCAGGCTCTCGATGCGGGCGATGATCATGAAGTCGTCGGTGACCTGAGCGTGCTTGCCGGCGGATATTTTCTCGCTGAAGTCCTGTATATCATCCTGTACCTGTACCACATCGGTACCGAACAGGGAGTTCTTCTTCAACCCTGTTTTATCCTCAATGATCACGGCTGACACGCCGAGCCGCTCGAGGGTGCGGACCATGAACACAAAATGCTCGGGGATCCCACCGGTATCGCCATCGTAGATGATGGGTTTAGTGGTGGTCTCGAGAATATCGTTGACGGTGTTCATGCGCGAGGTCATGTCAACATACTCAATATCAGGTTTTGCCTTGAGGGCGGAATCAGTCAGGCTGCTCATCCAGACGCCATCGAACTCCTTGACCTTGCCGTCACATTTGACAGAAACGGTCTCGGCGATGAGCCCTGTCAAGCCGCTATGTGCCTCAATGATGCGAATCTGTGATCGGGCTTCCAGCAGTCGCTTCAACATCCCCAGGCGTCTGTGTGGCGTGATGCCCACTTTCCGGATAGCCTCATTGAGCGAGCTTGACGAAACGCCGGGCATATACTGTGGCTCCACAAGCTTCCCGCCCCATTGATTGAGTATCTCGATGACTCGCTGTCGGGTCTCGCGCAATACACCGGTATTCCAGTCATCGCGGTGCAGCACGTAATCGGGTTTGATTTTCACCAGGTTTGGCACATAGTCCAGGGTTTCCTGCGGCACGACTTCTTTGACGCCCACAATATTTTCCAGCACGACCTTACGCTGTTCATAAGCCATATAAGGCAATCGTTGATACCCGGCAATTGCACTGTCAGTGAGCAGGCCGACGATTACCTCACCGAGTAACCTGGCTTCCTGAATGATGTTGACATGACTCGGTGTGATTAGATCCGCGCTCATCGCAATGTAGACTGTTTTCATACAAATATCCTTCTGCCTCTAGTGACTAGGCATAGCTGTTGTTCATGGTGGAGGCATACCCCTGTGTGAGGCTGCCGGAGTCGCCCTCTCTCCAGCAGGACCACAGTTCCTTCGAGCCGTTGAAGTAGAGGTAAATTCGTTGGTGTTCTTGCTCTATGCGGAATCCTTCCTCGAACGACAGTCCAAGAAGATGCTTCAAAATCATTTTATTCAGATTCCTGTGCCCTATGATCAAGTATATGGCCTGATCTTGCAAGAGGGCCTCATAATTCGTAAAGAAGCGCTGCACCCGGGCATAGACATCATGCAGGTTTTCGCCACCTGGAATCCTGTAACTGATCTCGTCTTTAGAGAATGATTGATAGTGCCGGGTCAACTCATCAGTGGACTGCTGGTCTTTCATCTCGCCCTCGAGAATACCCAGCGCAACCTCCTTGAGCAGATCGCTGGAGACCAGATCGGGCTGGGCGACGTTTGCCCCGGCGATAGGCATCGCCGTCTGCTGGCAGCGCAGCAGGGTACTGGCATGAACCCGGGTGAGCGGAACTTTGCGCAGGAATCTCGCAACCTCCAGGACCTGACTGTGGCCCCGGCTGTTGAGTGGAATGTCCTGCTGACCCTGTAACCGACCCCTGGCATTCCATTCGGTTTCGCCGTGCCGGGCAACGATAAGGCAATGAGGTCCGCGTTCGCGAATGAATTCGGCCAATTGCGTCTCATTGGCTGCAATTCCGGGGGTGGCGCTCATGATTCGGTTGGCTTATTGGCGCCGAAGTGTCTGTAGACCAATCCAATACGGACGAAAAAATTCAGGTAGGACAGTGCCGCCAGGATCCACAGGAGCCAGAGTAAAAACAGGCCATCGCCGCTGAGATCGCTCACGACCAGGCCAATTGACAAGAGCAGCAGGCGGCTGTCGCTGCCGCCGCAGAAGAGGTTAAATAATTTTTCCAGCCGGCGCTTGGGATAGCCCATCTGATAAGTAGAGCGAAATTTCTCCGAACTGGCCGTGAGCAGAAAGACGCCGCCAAGGAGGGCGAATGCAGCGACGAACGCGCTCTCGGCATTCACTTTCGTGCCTAAAGAAATCGCAATCGCCAGCAGCAGCAGCAGCTCAGTGCCGCGATCTGTCATGGTATCCAGGAAGTCGCCGATCCTGGATGCGCGATCCTGAATGCGGGCGATCTCTCCGTCGACGCATGAGAAGATACCGAACGCCTGAATCATCACCGCGCCCCACAACCAGTAATCCAGCAGCACCAGCACGGCAGCCGAGACACCAAAGATCAGGTCGATGCCGGTAGCAGCGTTGGACGAGATGTGACGTGCCAGCCAGATCGAAAACCAGACAGAAATACGTCTCTGAATATGGTAGCAGTAAGTGCCGTCGGAAGCCGGTTTGGTGAGCGCAGGGTAGAGCCACTGTGCAGAGTCATTTGAGATCACTCTTGGGTCTCTCCGCTGGCGATGGCAGGGGGTCCGGCGGCAAGCTGCTCTAAATCCAGATAGTTCAAAACAGCCTGCAGCTTGAATCTGTCATCAGGGAAACCAGTGAGCTTACCGTTTCGATGGTCCCGGTAAGGTAGCTGACAAACTTCCATCCAGTCATCGGCACCGAAATATCTGTTCAGGATTGCTGTTGGATTGTGGGGAACGCCGACAGAGATGCCGAGAAAATCCTTTTCCTCAAGTGGTAGAAAGTCACTCGGCTTGTATTCGATTTCTTCAGGCGGCAGCATGATCAGTCCATCCTGATTGATTTCATGTTCCCAGATGCCTAGCCAGGGAAATCTCAGGTGAGGTTGGTCCGGGACCGCCGTGCTGTCTTCCCGGAAGATACGGCATCCCATGCGCTTGCCGTTTCGTAAATCGGGTTCAACGGTATAACCCTGTTGTTCGAGTTCGGGCGCACAGTGTGCCAGGAAAGCATCGAAATCGAAAACGACAATGTCCACGTCATCATCCCAGGGGATGAAGTCGTTGTGCCGCAGCTTACCCAGCAAGGTACCGAACATGATACAGGCGCGAACCTGGTGCTGGTTCACGGTCCTGAAGAAATCGAACATGTGACGAATGATCAGTTCCCGCTCGTCGAAAAATCCAATGGTCTTGAACTTGCTCAGTTGGGCTCCAAGTTGGCTATCAACCAGCGCGTCCCTCTTATCCCTTGCCTGAACAAGTGGATAAATCTCGTTGCGAGAACGCTCGAGATGCGTTTCATCGTCAATCTCGCACCACACCAGGTCTTCAATCACCGGGCACGATATCGGCATATCTCGTGCTGCCTCCACCAAACAATCAGTCTCGTAGTCGACGTGGCGAGTCGTATTAAAGTGACGCTCAGCCACATCTAGCATGACGGAAAATAGTGCCTGGGAGATTTTGCTGATGCCGACCAGTTCACCCCTGACCTCTGCCTCCAGGCTCTCCCGGTCTTTGGAAATGGCCACCAGGTTGCCGTTTTCAGTCTCGACAAAGCATTCGTCGCTGGTCTTTGAAAAACCTGCCAGCAACACGACGTTGTCGCTGGCATGTTCGAGGCAAGTAGTCAGAGCCCGGCGCTCATAAACGAGATCAGACTCCAGCAACAAGAAAGGCCCGTCAACAAGATGACGGGCGCAGTAGAGCGAGTACATGCTACCGGATTCAGCGAAGTGCGCATTGTGCACCAGTTGCACTGCCTGCTGGTACTTGAGCTGTAAAGGTTCGTACTGTTGCGCCAGGTGTCCCGTAACAATTACAATCCGCTCGATGCCCACCGTTAACAGCCGTAGAACAGATTCCTCCATAATCGACTTGTCTCCCAGACGCATACAGCCCTTGGGCGTCTTCTTGCCCCGCTCCTTGAGGCGCATGCCCATGCCAGCGGCAAGGATGATTGCCGTGCGAACTCCATTACCGGATGAATACGGCGGTTTCAAACCAGCCACGAGACTCTGGCTAGCTGGAGGCTGGTTGAGAACAAAATCCCCAGCGTCGGGAAGCTGTTTTGATCCGGATTTTTTCAAAATTTGATAATTCTATTAAGCATCTGTAACGAAGATTACGGAGGGAATGTGGGAATGCCCAGTTGAAATCAGATTTTCCACGATAAGTTGACTAGGTAGAATACCATGAACTCTCCTGTTGATGATAATCAGGCAATAACATAACCGACGACGTCTTAAACAAAATTTATCCGGCGAGTAGATTAATATGACGATCGGCAAAGGTCTGCAAGACCTCGTAAAACAAGCCGGTGCCATATCTCTGGGCGTGTGGTTCCAACATTACCAGAGCTAATTGCTCTTCAATTTTGAATTCATCAATTAGGATGCACAAGTCGCGGACCAGCAGGATCAGAGCGGACCCGACATCGATGGCGTCATCGTCCAACGACAGACTGCAACTGCAGTTGAACGAAGCGAATTGTTTTACGATCTGGCCGGCAATGGGCGAGCCTAACTTAACGAGGATATCGGAAGACTCTTCAATTAACGCCGCGTGTTCACTGTCAATTGGATCGAATTTCACTTTTCCATTGTCGTCAAGCTTTAGGCTGTCAGAAGCGTTGAACGCGAATTGCAGGAACGTCGCTGCCAACTCGAGCTCTCTGCTGGGTTCGGGTTTGAAATCCAGTTGCCGGCAAATTCCCCTTAGCACAGCGACGGATTGTGAAGCTCTTATCTGATCGTCGGGAGATTGAAGCACCAGATTCTGAATAATCTGGATGACCCCATGGTGCGCCATTTCGAGACTGGCGTTCATCTGCGCGATGGAATTGGCCATGGTTTTAATGCGGGTCACTGTACTCTTTCTGGTTTCTCTGTCCCTGATACGCTTCTGCTCGTTTTTTTCCAACAGCCGCAAGGACTCATAGACCACCAGCTTGATGTCTTTATTCTCGCACGGTTTGACGATGTAACGGTAGATCTGGCCGTTGTTAATTGCGTCGATGGTTGACATCACATCAAACTTGCCAGACATAATGACGCGCATGACGTCGGGATATTTGGTCTGAATTTCCTTCATCAGCTGGCCCCCGGTCATAATGGGCATACTCATGTCAGATACCACCAGGTCAATCTCCTCCTTGGCTAGGATTTCCAGCGCTTCAAACGCCCCGTACACAAAATGACATTTGTACGGTGTATCTTCAAACCAACGCGCTAATATTTTGAGCCATCGCTCGTCATCGTCCACGAACAGAACAGCGCAGTTCGAAAATCTTTCCTGGTGGATCGCTTCGGTGTTCGCTTCGGACGATTCTTCCATACAATCAAGTTCATATTGAATCGCACTCATGTCGTTTGCCTCCTGGCCATTAATATTGACAACTTCTGTCTTTGGTTGAGCACACTGATCAGTATGCAAAAACCAGCGATGAGCATCGGTAGCAGTAAATCCATAATAGTTCTCCGAAATATAGGTTCATATTCAAGCTGAGGTCATCTTAAGTCTGCTTTGTAACCCTATTTCAGTTGGCCAGTGACTTCTTGTCAGAATTTGTGAATTTATTGAAAGGCTTTGTAAGCTTTTGTAACCCCCTGTTATTTTCTTCAAAATTGGTAAACTAAAAGCTAGTTTCTACGCGCGAGAAATTGTGATGGATGAAATTAGAATACTCGTCGTCGATGACGATGAGAGAATACGTCGGATGTTGAAACGATATCTCAGCGATGAAGGCTATGTTGTTTTGACGGCTGAAAACGGCATGCAAATGCACGAATGCCTTCAGACATCCAAGGTGAACCTGGTTTTGCTCGATCTAAACCTGCCGGGAGCACATGGGCTGCAACTCGCCGGTGAAATACGGACCCAGTTCGAAAAGGTAGGCATCATCATTCTGACCGGCAGCGGAGAAACCGTCGATAAGGTTGCGGGATTGGAAGTTGGCGCGGATGATTATGTGGGCAAACCATTTGAAGAACGTGAACTACTTGCACGGATCCGGAGTGTGTTGCGTCGAACCATGGCCAGCGATGCGACACCGGATGCTTCTACCGCCACTTTTTCAAATTTTAAGCTGGATCTTCAGGCGCATCTGCTGACGACCCATGAAGGTGAGGTGATTGAGCTGACGACCCACCAGTTCAAACTATTGTCCTACCTTGTGCGTAATGCAAACAGGGTGTTGTCGAGGGACCAGATCATGGACGAGATTTCCGGAAAAGACTGGGCTCCGTCTGATCGCAGTGTCGATGTGTTAGTCGGCAAGCTTCGAACTAAAATTGAATCTGATGCCGCGAAACCACTGCTGATCAAAACAATACGCGGTGCAGGTTACAAGTTTACAACCAGTGTGACCCTTCAATGATAACCTGGCTTTATCCTCTAACCTACGCCGATCAACAAGCCAGATGTATCCATCGTTTGTAAAGATTCAGGGTCGGCTTAATTTGGATCTTATTTCCTCTGCAAGCTTGTCAATTGAATAAGGCTTTCTTATCAACATGAAGGGGTGAGCCTTGTCTTCACTCACGTCTGCTCTACCCCTGCTGTATCCTGATGTCAGTATGACCTTTATCTGAGGATAATTTTCTTCGGTCCATACGCCCAGCATATGCCCGTCCATTTCCCCTGGCATAAGCACATCGCTGAAGAGCAGGTCCACGGGCTCGCCCGATTCAATAATCGCTCTTGCGATGTCGGCATTTTCTGCCTCCAGGGTTTTATAACCCAGTTTGTCCAGGTCCCGTAAAGTCACCCTTCTGACCCGGGGTTCATCTTCAACGACGAGTATTGTTTCAGAACCTCTGACAGCGCTACGTGCAATACTATCGTCTTTGCCCCGACCCTGAACCGCTCCTGGTACCTCGGGGAAATACAGTGAAATCGTGGTGCCTTCGCCAAGTGTACTGCTGATATGGCAAGTGCCATTGGATTGCTGCATAAACCCGTAGACCATACTAAGGCCGAGTCCGCTACCCTTACCCAGGTCTTTAGTTGTGAAAAAGGGTTCATAGACATGCTGCAGATCTTCTTCACTGATACCTGAGCCATTATCTGTAACGGATATCCTGATATAGTGACCCAGAGGTAGAACCAGGCCACCACTGAGATCATGGTGATGGTATCGCGCCGCTGTGATAGTGATTAGGCCCCCCTCCGGCATTGCATCCCGGGAATTGAGAGACACGTTCAGCAGGGCGTTTTCCAGTTGGGATGGATCAACACTGATCTTCAACTCCGTACCTGCCGGTTCAAATCTTAATTCAACACGTTCACCTAATGTTCGTGACAGAAAACGGGTAAACTTTTCGATGGTATCGCCAACGTTATTGATTTGCGGATGCAATGTTCCCTTACGAGAAAAACCCAGTAATCGTTGAGTTAACTCAGCGCCATCATCCACGGCAGACATGGCATCCTCGAAGAGTTCATTGATACTCGAATCTGCCTCGCCGATATCCTGTTGCAGAAAGCGAAGATTCCCCTTCACAATACTCAACAGATTATTGAAGTCGTGGGCAATACCCCCGGTCAACTGTCCGATCGCCTCCATTTTTTGCGCCTGGTTAAGCGCGGATTCCTTTTCTCGCAGCTCTGTTACGTCCTGGATTACGCCAAAGACACCCACAATTTTATTGTCTGTATTTTTACGGCTTGTCAGGTTCAATAATAGTTGCCTACGTGCTCCATCCTTTCGAATCATCGTCAACTCAATATTTTTGTCCTTGGGGGAACCACTGAATGCTCGAAAGATTATCTCAGTTATATCTTCCAGCTGGTCTTCTGCCACCATCTGCGGGAATGAACTCATTGTCCACTTAACGCCCACCATTTCTTCTCGAGAGTATCCGCTTAGATCAGCAAGATCCTTGTTCCATTCGACAATTTCACCAGATGAACTAAAACTGAAAATGGGAACATCAAGTATGTCGACCAACAGCGACAGTTCACCAGAAAACTGTTGCGCCTTTGCCTCGGCTAATAGGGAGCTGGTCATGTCATGGCCTATTCCAATGACGCCAGTAACGTTTCCATTCAGGTCCCGCCGGGTGGTCGTGTTAAACAGGATTGTGGCCATCTTGCCTGCACGGGTATTCAGTTTAAGTTCAAAATTGGCGCTTTCCTCACCTTGCAGGGCGATACTGAATATATCGTTGACAGATTCCCTGTCGATGTCACTAATGAATTCATCTATAAACAGACAATCCATTGCCTCTTCTTTATCGTAACCAGTTATCCTGGCGATAGACTGGTTCCACTCATTTACCTGCAGGTTATCGTCTAGACTAAAGATTGGCGCATTGGCTGTATCGATGAGCTGCGTCAACTCGGCGGCGACCCGTTCCTGTTCAGCCTGAGCTGACTTCGCTAGGGTAATGTCCTGGCCAATACCGATGACGCCGATGATGTCGCCGTCTAAATTTCGCCGGGCACTGGCATTGAGCAATATCTCGAGGCGCTTTCCGCCTTTGCTATAGAGTGGAAACTCATAGTTGGCAGTCTCGATACCCTTCAGTGCATTATCGAGTACTTCCTTAACCGATTTTTTGTAGTCGTCAGTAATGAATTCCTGAACCAGGTCATGACCGATGATGTCATCCGATTCATAGCCAGTTAAACGCGTCGCTGTCTGGTTCCATATGCTGACCTTGCCCGTCGTATCAATCCCGAAGATTGGCGCATTGGCTGTATCGATGAGCTGCGTCAACTCGGCGGCCAGATGCTCTTGTTTTTTTTCAAGAGCGACCTTCTCCGTCATATCCCGGATCACTGCACCGAAGAAGCGTGTCCCGCCGATGTACATCTCGCTGATGGTGATAGAAAGTGGGAATCTGCGTCCATCTTTCCCGACACCTTCGACGTCGACACCCGGGACATTCAAAATATTGCTCTCTCCTGTTGTTAAATACTTCTGCAGGCCCTGAATGTGTTTACTTTTGTAGGAATCAGGCATCAATAGGGTGACATTTTTTCCGAGGATCTCTGCCGCGGAATAGCCGAAAATAATTTCTGCTGCGGGGTTGATTGAGTCAATGAATCCTCGTTCATTGATCGTAATCAGCCCATCCCTCATGGTGTTGACCAGTGTGCGATGAAGAGCTTCACTCTCCATCCGGGTTGTTACATCACTGATCGAAACGACTCTTATGGTTTTATTACCCTCGATTTTTTGTGTGGAGCTGTAACCTTCAATATGTAGCTTCGATCCATCTTTGTGTAGGCCCGTGGTGCGAAATTCCTGGTCACCGCCAGAGGCTACTCCGGTGGCTATTATTTCCGTCAGTTCTTGCCTTGATTCCGGCGTACTTAACTCCAGCATGCTGTGCCCCACGATCTCATCAGAAGCATATCCGAACATTTCTTCG